>QHZM01000113.1 GCA_003224665.1 Acidobacteriota bacterium | reverse complement strand
CGCCTCGAGGGTTTTTTGGGCCAGGTCTCGAGCGATCTTCGCCGCGGCCATGGAAAGTTTGGCCTCTTCGAGTTGATGAACGGCGTTACTCACCTCCTGGGTGATGGCTTGTTTGGCCTGCCGCAGGAGGTAGAGGTTGTGGCGCCTGCCGACCAGAGCACTCCCCAGGTCGGCTTGGGCGGCGCGGTTCTTGATGGGAAGGGTTAGCTGCGCGGTAAACCCGTAGGTGGGAAAGCCAAAGCCGAAGACCTGGCCCAGCGCGTCGCCGAATCCGCCCCGGGTGAGGACAGGCGGCTGGCTTCCGGTCGTGCTGAGCTGGTTGCCGCCGAGCCCGCTGGCCGAGTAAATGCCGGTGAGCGTGAGATCAGGTTCGAGGCGGTTGTGCGCGAGGCGAAGGCTCGTCTCATTGTTGGCGAGCTGCTGGCGGAGCGCTTCGAGTTCCGGACGACGGGCCAGCGCACGCTCGAGAGCCGTCTGAGCGTCCATCAAAAATAGTTCTCCTGCCGGCTCGGCTTTTTCCACCAGGTCGAGGTCGAGGGCGCGGAAGTACGGGTCCAGGTCCGCGCCGATGGCGCGGCGGAACAGGTCTTCGGTTTGCTTGAGGAAATACTCGGCCTGGATCACGGCCACGCGACGCGTTGCGACCTCGGATTCCGAGCGGTAAATATCGAGCGGCGGCAGCGCGCCCAACTCGAGCGCGCGCTTGTCGCGGTTGTAGCTGGCCTCCGCCGCCTCTTGCGACTTGCGAAGCACTTCAAGGGTCTCGCGCGCCTGGACCACCGCCCAATACTCGGTCACCGCCTGCAGAATGGAGTCGTTGATTTGCGACTCGAAGGTCGCGCGGGACTGCTTCAAATTTCTCTGGGCGATCACAATCGGAGCGCGGTTGGGAAAGATTCCCCGGTTGCGGAGCAGAGGCTGCGTCACCGAGAAATTCAGGTTTGAGAAGATGGAAGGGTTGAAAGTGGCGAAAATCGTGTTGGTCGAAAGCTTTGAGGCGTTGAAGCCGACTTCATAACGCGTGCCCGTCTGGAAGGTCTGGGAATAGTCGATAGTCGCCCCCTGGCTGAGCGAGCTCAGGGTGGGCGCGCCCGCCAGTTGGGTGAAAGTCGGCTGGGTGGAACGCGTGGTGTTGAAGTTCGAGGCCGCCACCGGGTCGAAGGGTTGATAGGCGCGCTGGACGGCAAATCTCGCCTGTTCGACCGGAACCTGGTTGAGACGGACGTCGGTGTTGTTGAGCAGGGCCAGGCGGATGGAATCAGCCAGAGCCAACCGCAACTTGCCGTCCACAAGGTAGTCACGCAAACCCTCGGGCCCGCCAAGCTGCGACGACACTTCCGGCCGGCTCATCAGCTGCTCGAAGTATTGCGGCGTCGGGAAAGTTTGCCCGCCGGCGGGAGAGACCGCAGGCAAGATCAGAAATAGTCCAACCAGGAACCGGCCATAACGTCTCATTCGTCACCTCCGAATGCGCGCAGAGTGTTTGGGCCGTTCGATGGTGCGGCTCGAGGATTCAAACCCCAACGACTCACCCGCGCCCTAAAAATTCCCCTTCCAGATTTTTGAAAAGAACCTGCCGGTCACAATCCGCCCACCGGCAATATTACCTTGGACGACCCGCATAGCCTTTCGTTAGGCGCCTCGGCGGTTGCCTCCTCAGGGCGGCGGCGGGGATATTCTGGGATAGAGACCCTGCGTCAGGCCACCCGGCGGGCCAGCTCCAAGTTTGGAAACAGGCACCGATTAGAAAGTTGCGGAGTTAAGGAAACAACTCCCGGATACGACGCAGCAGTTGTCATTCGTATCTCAGCGCCACCATGGGGTCGACCTTCGTCGCACGGCGAGCGGGGATGTAGCTCGCAAGCATCGCCACGACCATCAAGATCAGCGCTACACCGGCAAAGGTCGCAGGATCGGTCGGACGAACGCCGTAGAGTTGGCTCGAAAGGAATCGCGTTAGGGCCAGTGCGCCAGCCAGGCCCGCCAATACTCCGGCCAGGCCCAACCCCAATCCCCGGCCAACAACCATCCTGAGGACGTCGCGGCGGCCAGCGCCGAGTGCCATCCGGACGCCAATCTCGTGGGTACGCTGCGCAACTGAATAAGCCATTACGCCGTACAGGCCCACGACGGCAAGCACCAGCCCCACGGCGGCGAAGAGGGCAAGCAGGAGCGTCGTGAAGCGCGATTGCGATTCGGAGCGGCCAATCAGGTCGTTGAGAGTCGCCACTTCCGCGATCGGTTGGTCAGGATCGAGTCCCTGCACTTGGGCACGCACCGCGGCGGCCAGTTCGAGCGGCCGGGAATTCGCCCGCACCGCCAGATACATGGTGTTGAACCAGCCTTCATTCTCGTCCTGGAAATAGGGAACGTAGACGGTAGGCTCCGTCGGCTGGTTCATGTTGGTGTTCTTCACATCGCCAATCACCCCGAGGATCACGCGCTCCGGTGCGAGCTGGCTGGCGTCGAGCTTGCCACCGGGTGCCAAATTGACCAGGAGCTGGGGCGGCGGCAGCATCCGGATGGATCTGCCGATCGGATCCTGATTCGGGAAAAACCGCTTCTTAAGCGCCGCGTTGATGATCGCGACCTGCGGGCTGTGCTCGCTGTCCTTCAGCGTAAAGAAGCGCCCGGCCAGCAGACGCACGCCGATGGTGGAGAAGTAGTCAGGGCTGTCGAGCTCAAACATCACATTGGGGACCTTGTCGAGCGAGGTAGGCTCAGGATGCCCGATCGCGTTGAAATACTTGCCCCAGCCGTTCCCAAACCCAAGGGGCAGCTCCGTACTGACACCTGCGGCCTCGACCCCCGGCAGCGCCTTGACCCGCTCCTCGAGCTGCTCCAGGAAAGCGCGCGCTTGCGCCGACTTGGGATATTTCTTGTCAGAGAGAGGAAGCTGCACGGTGAGCACGTTCCGGGGCGAGAAACCCGGATCGACCTGCTCGAGCCGGGCGAAGCTCCTGAGCATCAGGCCCGCGCCGGCCAGGAGCATAAGCGCCAGAGCCAGTTCCGACACCACCAGTAGGCCGCGCAAGTGTTTTCTTCCGGCCACTTGGGAAGCAACCCGTCCGCCTTCCTTGAGCGCTTCGTACACATCTGCCTTGGCCGCCTGGAGGGCGGGCGTGAGACCAAAGATCAATGAGGTCAGCAACGAAGCTCCGGCCGTGAAGGCCAGCACCCGACCATCGATGGCAATAGCGTTGAAGCGCGGCAGATTGCTGGGAATGAGGGAGACGAGCGATTCTATTCCCCACTGCGCCAACAACACCCCCACTGCTCCGCCCGCGAGGGCGATGGGTAAGCTTTCGGCCAGCAATTGTCCGGTCAGCCGTCCCCGCCCGGCACCGAGCGCGATTCGAACCGCGAACTCCTTCTCCCGCGCGGCCGCGCGCGCCAGCATCAGATTGACCACGTTCACGCAAGCCACGAGCAGAACAAAGGCCACGGCGCCAAAGAGCACCAGCAGAGCCGGACGAAAGTCGCCCACGATCTGCTCGCCCAACGAAACCACTTTGGCCCCGAGGCCTACGTTTTCGGGATATTGCTGGGCGAGCCGGCTCGCAATTGTGGTCATCTCGGCCTGTGCCTGCGCGACGCTGACGCCCGGCTTCAATCGTGCCACGACCGGCAGAAAATGGTTGCCGCGCGTATTCATCTCGTCCCCTGGCGGGAACGAGAGCGGGACGTAGAGATCCACTGCGGGCACGTTATTGAAGAAAGGCATGCCTTTGGGCATCACTCCGACCACGGTGAACGAGTTGCCGCCAAGGTTGAGCGTGCGGCCGATGATAGCCGGATCTCCGCCCAACTTCCGTTGCCAGAGCCCGTAGCTCAAGAGTGCGACGCGATTCCGGCCGAATTCCTCTTCGCCCGCGAGGACGCCGCGCCCGAGAAAAGGCTTCACGCCCAGAAGCGGAAAAATGTTGGAGCTGATGAGGGCGCCCTGAAGGCGTTCGGGCGCCTGACCGGGCACGGACAGGTTAATGTCATTCAGCCAGTACGCGCTCATTGTCTCAAAGACGCTGTTCTGACGTTGCCACTCGCGGAAGTCGGGTGGTGCCGTACCGAAGCCGGGCCCGCCGACCGATGCGGAGGTGGTCCAGACCATGACGAGACGGTCGGGGTCCGCGTAGGGCAGCCGCTTGAGCAGCACGGCGTCTACCACGCTGAAGATGGCCGTGTTCGCACCGATGCCCAGCCCGAGCGTGATCACGGCAATGGCCGTGAAGCCGGGATTCTTGGCCAGCATCCGCAATCCGTAGCGCACGTCCTGGATCAGCATTCCCATGGATTCACTCACCTGCGGACACTTAGGGTTTGCGTCCGACTAGGAGGGCTAATTCCAGCCATTTCCAATAGCAGTCCACATCCACAAAGCCGATTCCCCTGAGCCAGCCAAGCTGGGTCTGAACATCCAGCAGCTTATTCGAAGGGTCTTCGTTTTCAGGTGAAATGCCGATTTGGCTGAGAAAGTGCTCGTGCAAGGCAGGCGTCGGGGAGGACACGTGCTCCAGATTGCAGAAGACGCCGCCTGGTGCCATTGCACTGTAAACCTCGGCATAGAGCGCTCGTTTGCGTTCATGGCCAAGGTGATGGATGGCGAAGCTGGAAACGATTGCGTGGAACACTCCGAGGTCAGGCATTGGTCGGTCGAGATTGTGCTCGACGACGGTGACCGAGGGATCCGCCGCGAAGTTCCTTCGAAGGGCCTTTAGCATCACGGGCGAATAGTCAAACGCTATGATCTTGGCCTGAGGTCGCTCCAATTTGAGGAGCCCGACCAACCTGCCGTCGCCGCTTCCCAAATCTAGGATCCGACTCGCCGTCGCTGGCACACAGTCGAGGAGAACCGCCTCGCCTTCTGCCCTGTGAGGGATAGAGTCGGCCTGCTTTAGGTAGTCGAGCGCGTGACGGGCCGATTTCCAGAGGTTCTTGTTTTCGTTCAACTCTTCGGCTCCGCCCAGTTGAGCCGAGAGGGGCTCGCAGTAACTCGCATAATATCCTTTACTATAACCCAGTATGTCATTGAAAAATGCCGGGACGGTGCCGGTGTTCGCTTTATGCGCCATTGTGGTCCGAAGGACCGTGCGCTATTCGTACCGGATAGCCTCCACGGGGTCGAGGCGCGCTGCTTTGACCGCCGGGTAGATGCCAAAGACCAACCCAACCGAGACGGAGACCAGGAAGGCCAACAGGACCGAGCTGAGAGTGACGATGGTGGACCAACCCGCGAGCCACGCGATGAGTCTCGACATTCCGAACCCGAAGAGGAGCCCCATCGCTCCCATGATGTTCATAATCCCGATGCCGCCCACCAGAAGAGAGATGGAGGCGATGGCGACCATCACCGTGCTGAAAAGGCGCTCGGTGCGTCTTTGCTCGGCCAGCAATTCAGCGGGCACGATCACGCTGAAGTCGCCCGCGTTGCGGTGCGAGGTATTCAAGATCCCGCGCACGACGTCGGCCGCGTAAACGCTGTCGGTGGAGGGTTCGAGGCGAAGGTAGATGCCGTCAATCTCGTCCCGCGTATCGCTGTAGGTGTCTTCCAGGCGGTAGATGGCGGCGTACAGGGGAACGTAGATGAGACTATTGAGGTCCTGGACGGGGATTCCCGCGATCTCGGTTGGGGAACTCATCTGCGGCCCGACAACGCCAATCACGTGGAACCATTGCTGATTGACTTTCAAATACTTGCCCACGGCTTCGGGTCCGAACAGGCTGGCCCTCGCGCCCTCGCCCAGCACGCAGACCGGCGCGGCCCTGGTATTCTCGTCCGCATCGAAGAACCGTCCCTCGACGATTCGGAGCCCGGCAATCTGCTGGTATTCAGGGTTCACGCCGTAAACGACCGGCATATCCTGCTGAGGTTTGGGGATGAGTTTTGTGGGCGGGAAGCGTTTTCTCGGCGTCGAGGCCACGGCGCCGCTGACATTTGTGCGGATCACGCGATAGTCCTGAAAGGTCAGCCCGGGCGAGAGCTTGCGAATCTTCTGGTGCGCTTGCCATTCGAGGGTTTCCTTAGCTTCTACGATCAGGTTCCGCACGCCCAGTTGTTCGATGAACGCCATCACCTTTTGCTGCGCCCCGGCGCCGATCGAAAGCATGGAGACCACAGCCGCGACGCCGAAAATCATCCCCAGCATGGTGAGCAGGGACCGGAGCTTGTGGAGCAGCAGGTTTTCGAGGCCCAGGCGAAAGTCGGGCAGGAATTGACTGTAACTCCAGCGGCGGGCCGGTGGCGCGAGTCCGGCGGCCTGGACTCGCGTCGTCATCGGGAGCCTCCGGCGGCGGCCGGAACGAGCGGGCCGGCGGGCTTTGGCGGGCCTTTGCCGCGCTTTTCGGGATTCACGAGCGCCACTTCCGTGCCTTCCTTCAGGCCGGCGATGGCCACGGAACTTTCAGTAATCTCTTTGACTTTGACCTCATGCTCCTCAAAATTGTCGCCGTTCCTGACATAGACGATAGGTTTACCGTTCTTCTCGAACAGCGCCTGGCGAGGGAGGTAGAGGACGTTCTTGACTTGATCGCCGTTGATGATGAGATGCGTGGTGAACCCGGGGCGCAGCCGGGGGTCGGGGCGCTCGAGCTGAAAGGAGATGTCGAACTTGCGCATCGTGTCGCCGCCCCAAAGTTCGCTCGACGCCATGCCGGCCAGCGTTTTCACCTTGCCGCTGAGAGTTTGCCCGGGCAGCGCATCGACGCGCACCTCGACGGACTGGCCAGGCCTCAGGGCGGCGCGGTCACTCTCGTTCACCTTGGCCTGAATTTCCATCTCCGCCGTGTCCAGCACCTGGGCGACGAAGCTGCCGGGGCTGACCTGGTCACCCTCGCGATAATCGGGCAGGGACATGCCGGTGAAGAAAATGCCGCCGGCGGCGTCCTGATTCGGCTTGACCTCCACCAGGCCCTTGAGGGGCGAGCGGACGCGCATGTTCTCGATGTTTTGCCGCGCCTGCTGCATGGCGAGGCGCGCCTTGTGGCGCTTCTCTTCGGCCACGGCCAGCGTTGCCCGGTTCGAAGCAGCGTGCGACTTGATATCCTGTTCGAGCTGGGCGAGCGCGCGCCGGGCTTCCTCAAGCCTGAGCAGGTTCTTTTTCGCGTCAATGGCGCTGACCAGCTCGTTCTTGCTCACCTCGAGCTCCGCCTGGCGCCCCTCGAATTTCGCCTTGAGCAACGCCACTTTATCCTGCGCGGTCTGGACCGCGGCGTCAGCTTTAGCTTTGGTGATCTCCTGCTCGGCCTGAAGCAGCTCCGAACGGTTTTGTTCCAGGTTGTACTGTTGCTCGGACGGGTCGAACTCGACCACCAGGTCGCCGGCCTTCACCCCGGTGCCGGTCTTGAGCAAGCGAATGATTTTCAGCGTGCCTCCGCCCACTGGAGGGGCCACCAGCATCACGGCGCGAGTGGCACGCATTTCACCCGTCGTGTAGACCTTGAGGTCGAGCTGCCCGCGCTTTACGCGGGCGGTGGGGATGGCCTCCGCGGCCTCGCCGAGTTGTGCGAGCCCCGGGCGCGCGCTCGAGCCCGCGAGCACCAGCGCTGCAAAAGCCAGCCTCAGGCCGAATTTCCCGCTTCTTCTCATTTTCGATTCCGGGTTTTCGGCTATTGGACGAGGTTGAACTCTTGTCTTCCTCATCCCGTCATCTGTCTTCCGTCTACTGCTTGACGGTCGGGTCCTTCAATGCCACTCGTTCGCCTGGACTCAGGCCACTTGCCACCAGGAGTTGACCTTCGCTGCGCCGTCCCACCTTGATAACCCGCTCTTCGAATTTTGAGCCCCGCTGCACATAAGCCACCGTCCTGCCGAATTTCGGGAAGGACGCTTCGGCGGGAATCAGCAGGGAGTCCGGTAAACGGTCCACGGCGACGCGCGCCGTCGCGCTCATGCCGGGACGGAGCCGGGAATCGGCCCGATCGATTTGCACCTCGAGGTCAAAGTTCCTGGGGAAAGGCCACCCGGAGGAAAAGTCCGTCGTCGCAAGGGCGCTGATCTGCGCCACCCGCCCCGCCAGCTCCTGGTCAGGCACGGCGTCCACCCGCACGATCACGGCCTGGGCTGGCCTAAGCCGGCCGCGGTCAATCTCGTCCAACCGGACGGTCACTCGAAGAGAGGAAAGGTCGGGCAGTTCTGCAATGGGGGCACCCGGCCAGGCGCGGTCGCCTTGCTTGAACTCGGCCGCATTGCCAAAAGGGCCGCCGGAGCGCCAATTGCGCAGGAGAGTGACCATCCCATCGATCGGCGCCCTTAGCGTCAAGGCGGTCTTGCTCCGCTCGGCCTGGCGGCCTCCTCACCCTCGATCATGGAAAGAATCTCCTGCTTGCTAGCGTCGAGCCTGGCTTCCTCTAAATCGTACCGAGCCTTCATCAGGTCGGTGAGGTCCTGCTCTTCCTTGAGGCGAGCTTGGGCGCGGGCTTGTTCGATTTCAGCCTCCGCGGCTTTCATGGCAGAGCGGTTCTGCGCGAGGTCCTGGTCAATTTTGGTGGTGTCGAACTGCACGACAACATCACCCTTCTTGACCATTGCGCCGTTCCGCACAATCTCGATGATTTGAAGATCGCCCGCATTGAAGGGGGCCGAGAGGGTCACCGATTTGAGCGCCTTCAGCTCTCCTCGGAGCTGGACATACTCCACAAATTCCCCGCGCTTTACTTCTGCGGTGGGAATTCGGAGGGCCGGGTCCGCCAGCCTGACGGCGGCAAGGCTGACGCTCCCGATGACGGCGACGAGGACTGCGATGACCAGCCATCGCCGCCGCATCCAAACAAGTTTGAGCTCTTCGAACACGGTCGAACCCTGACCGAAGGTCGGTAAAATGGAGCCTGGGAGCGCCACCCTGTCGCGCCCCAGGCGCTGCCAAAACTCAATTCGCGCCTATCCGGCGTTGCGCTGAATAACTTCTCCAGCCTGAAGTCCAGACTCGACCACGGACTTTAAATCGTCCCTCCGCCCTATCGTGACGAGGCGCTTCTCAAACCCCAGTCCCCGCTTCACCCGGATGTAGTCCCGGCCGTTTTCCGTGATCACGGTCTCGCGCGGCACCAACAGGACGTTTGCCCGACGCTCAATTTCCACATCCACGGCTGCCGAGAGGTCCGGCATGAGTCTTGGATCGCTCCCCTGGATGGAGAAAAGAGCAGAAAAGGTGCGGACTTTGTCTGAGAACTGGCCGTTGTTTCCAATGGGGGCCAACTGCTCGAGTTTGGCGGGAAATACCATCTCGGGGTAAGCATCGAGGCGAACTTCCGCCGACTGCCCGACGCCCAAGCCGAGGAAGTCCGCCTGGTTGACGCTGACCCGCACCTGCATCGCCGAAGGATTGACGACCTGCATAAAGGGCACTCCGGGGCGGACCTCGTCGCCTTCCTGAACTTCGCCCCATTTCCCCTGCTTCCAGATAGTGTTCAAGACCACGACACCGGCCATCGGCGAGTGGATCGACATCAGCTCCTCGTTGTGCTGGGCGTGGAGCATCGCCTCGCGGGCGCGGTCGCGCTGGATCTCCAGAATTCGGAAGTCGGCCTTCGCCGCGCTGCGTTTCAGGTCGAAGGTCTCCTGGAGTTGCTTCAAATTCGCTTTGGCTTGTTCAAGGGCCTCCAGATTTTTTTCCGCATCGATACTGGAAATCACCTCGTTCTTTTGGACTTCGAGTTCTGCTTTTTTAAGCGCATTTTCGGCCTGCTTCAGTTCCGTTTCGTCCTTGGCGCGGGCCGCGTCCCCCTCAGCCTGCTTTCTCGCAATCTGGTCCACCAGGTCGCGGAATTCGGCCTGCTTGTCCAGGAAATTCTTGATCTGGCTCTGGCGGTCGAATTCTACAAGAAGGTCGCCCGGCTTCACCTTTCCCCCGGCAGGCACCAGCTTGGTAATCACGAGCGAACCGAGTTGAGACCCGGCCAGCATCGGCGCCAGCACGGCCCGAGACTGCACCGCTTCGGTCGTCCCGCTCAGCCGGAGGGTGTAGACGAATTCGCCACGCTCAACGGTTACGGTGCGTATGACTTCGCCGACGGGGACTTCCGGACGGCTTGCGCGTCTTGACACCGTGACCCAAACCGCAAGCGTGAGGGCCGCCAATCCAGCCAAAAGCGCCACGCGGAGACGACCGCGCGTCCGGGGAGGCTCTCTCGGTGGAACAGGGGGCACCTCGAACGGCGGCCGAGTACCAGCAGGAGCGTGAGGAATCTCCGTCTCCACCCGGTGAAGGATAGATTTCGCCACGTCAGCCAACTTGCCGCTCCTCAGTCCGACCGTCGGGGACTGCAGGAAGAGACCGGAGCCCCCCAGGCGACCAGGGCATCCCGCTTCGGGCTACCGAGTAGGACGCGGACGGCGCTTAAAACGTTACCAGTCCTTGTTGAGAAAGACGGAACCGGGAAACCTTTAATTAACGGCCATCACCCTTCGCCTATCCACGCGCCGTAAGGCCGGAGCGAACGGACGTTGTCGCAGATGGCCTTGAGCGCGGCGGTGATGGGCACCGCCAGCACCAGCCCGATTCCTCCCCACAGCCAGCCCCAGAACATCATGGCGATGGTGACGGAGAGGGCGTTGAGCTTCAGGCGGCGACCCACGAATTTCGGCGTCAGGACGTTGACCGCCAGGAAGTGGACCACGATGACGATGACCGTGATGGCGACGAAGTTGCCCATCGTCTGGTCTTCGACGACCCCGACGAGCACCGGAGGAAGCAGGCCGAGCGCCAGGCCGACGTAGGGGATCAGGCTCAGGAAGGCCGCCATGGGACCGAGGATCAGGGAGTAGGGAAGGTCAATCGCCACAAAAACCAGGGTGATGGGCACGGCGGAGACAACGCCAACCAGGACGTTCCCGAGGACGTACTGGCGCACCATGCGGCTGATGCCGTCGATGACGTCCTCCGCCTGCTGACGCTGGCCGACGGGAAAAAGATTCAGCGTCGCCGCCCAAATGTGGTTCTTCGAGGTGAGCATGAAAAAGACAAGGAAGGGGATGAACATCACGGTCACGGTAAAGGCGTAAACCGACCCGATGCCCCGCAGGAAGAACTGCATCCAAGGCGAGTCCTCCTGAATCCTCACCGTGGGCAGGCTCGCGTCCGGCGAGGTAGGAAGAATGGTCGAAGTGCTCTGCCGGAGGT
>QHZM01000112.1 GCA_003224665.1 Acidobacteriota bacterium | reverse complement strand
TTCCTGCAGCCAGGTCTCTTCGTCATCGCATCCGGCGCGGAGGCCTTCAATGTCGATTTGGAAGCCCTGCGCTACGGCCTGGTAAATATCAACGCGATGGCCGCTCCAGGAAGAAGTGATTGGTGGTAAGTGGTTAGGGGTAAGTTCTTGCTTACCACTTACCACTCGCCACTCACCACTGCTTGAGGGGTTAGGGGTAAGTTCTTGCTTACCACTTACCACTCGCCACTCACCACTGCTTGAGGGGTTAGGGGTAAGTGCTTGCTTATCACTTACCACTTTCCACTCACCACTGCTCGTCAGTCCCGCCGCTTTCGCGATCTCGAAAAATTTCCCTTGCTGGCCATTCGGCGTTGAAACCACTTCGAGCTGGTAGCCGCGGGTAATCGTCGGGTAGAGCGCCGAAAAAACTTTCGTCGCGTCCTGATGGAAAGCGAACTCATCGAGTGTCACGTTGCCCGTGTAGCCGCGCGCGGTGTCCGGGTTGGCCGGCAGTCCGTAGATCACCGAGCCGTTCGGGAAGCGTGCTTCGAGCTGCTTCGTCATCGTGCCTTCAAAAAAGCTCGATTCGGAGGTGCGGGCGACGATGCCGCAGGACTGGATGTGCTCCTGGACTTTCTCCATCAGCAGGCGCGACTGCCGTTCGCCTTTGGAAAGGAAAATCCAGGTTGTCTTGGGCCGGAGGCACTCAAACACGGCGCGGAGCGTGGCGGCGAAAGAAAACCCGATTTGCCGCGCCTTGACGACGATCTTGAGCGGCGAGCTGTCCCCGAGCCAGCGCTGCTGGTAGGGCAGGAGCTCGAGCGCGGGCTTGAACCCGACGCGCTGCTGGACTGATGCCTGCCCGCCGCGGTCGTCGGCGTCCCGGCGCGAGCGTTCCGGATCTCCTCCGAGTTCATTCAGCGGAGGGTCGAATCTCGTCGCTCCGTTCGCCTTCAAGCCACCCTCCTTGGTGGCAAGGGGCGAAGGCGCGCTCGCTGAACCCAATCTTTCAGGAGCCTTGCGCGGCCGGGGCAACCGATTTTTCTTCAAAGGGGACGATCGGCTCTTTGGCGATTCCATAAATTTCGCGTATCCGTTGATAAGTCTCGCCGTTCACTTCGTTGCGATTCCTTCCCGTATCCAGGAAGCGGTAAAGTTCAATGATTCGGCCTTTGAGTAGTTTCAATTTGGCGCGCTCGAGATCTGTCCGAGCCCGGATGATTGTTCCTTCTTGAACGGCCCGGCGCGCTTTCAGGCGGAGGAGCTGCTGCTTCAAGTGCAACGTTTCCCTCTCCGTTCGCGCCCGCATCGCGTGCGGGAGATCGAAATTGGCCCCGCGCCGGCTCACGCGCATCAGTCCGGTCATGATGAGGGCGTCGGCGAGATCAGCCATCCCCGAGCGGGGACTGCCGAGGGCCTTCCGAAGCGCTTTCGCCGTTTCGATCAGCCGCCCGATGCGTTGCTGCTGCACGGGGAGGTTCGAGCGGAAGAAATTTTCGACGGCCTGGAGCGTGATGGCTTCGCGCCCGCGCTCGTTCACGGCATCCACTGCGTCTTCAAAGGTCGCGCCTTCGACGAGCATGCGCTCGACCAGCCGCTGCAGGTCCGCGGGGAGCTCCGAGACGTCGCTATACACGGGCCGGGGTGTCTCTTCCGCGGCCACGATCGTGAGCGCGCCGGAATTCCCCGCGCGGCCGTGGTTGGGCCCGGCCTTGGAGCGCTTGCTCATTGTCTTGGCTCCAGGTAGATGCCCTCGTCGGAGGGCAGCCTGCCGTCGTAATAATCAATTCCCTTCGCCGTGATCTTCACCAGCGTGATCTTCCTGTTCGAGCGCGGCTTCTGCGCGCCTTCGATGGTCACGAATCCTTTTTCCGCCAGGTAGGCGATATGGAAGTTCAGCTCCTCGAGCGGGACCGGGTAGCCGAAGATGTCGAGTTCGCCCTGGAGCAACGGCAAGGTGGCAGAAGTCGGATAGATCAACGCCAGGGTGTGAAGGATCCTGCCTCGGATAATTTCTTTCTGCCGGAAGCTTTTTGGCATGAACCTGGTCCTCCCCAGCCCCAGTCACCTGATAGCTTCGTGGTGTCGGGTCAGCAGGGACTCGACGTCCCGGTGGACAGCTTTGAGCGCGATCAGCATTTCCTGGTGTTCGAAACTCTCGGTCGAGTCGCGGCGCTCGACCGAGCCCGCCAGCCGCGCCAGCGCGTCCGCCTGGCATCTTTGCGCGCTCAAGAACTGCTCGACGTAGGTCTGGAACATGCCGAAGACGCTTATCGCTTGCTGCCGCTTGACGTCCATGGATCGCTCGATCCAATACTTGGCGAGCCGGAGAAAACCGAAGCCGAACACGATAAGGATCAAAACCCCCGGGCCCCACCAGAGCGCGATCCGCTCCGCGTCAAACGGGCTCATCGGATGGCCACTCCGATGCCGATCGCGACGCCGATCAGGACGTGTTCGAGCGTGCGCCCCAGGCGGGCCAGTCGCGTCCCGCGGATCGCCTTGATTTCCTCATGATGCTCGGCGTCGCGGCGCTCCAGGATGCGGTCCTTGGCCTCAACCGCCTCGTTCAGTTTCTGAATCGAAGCGGCCTGCTGGCTGGCTACTGCGGCGCCCGTCGCTACCTGCTGGTTGCAGTTGGCGATCTGCTGGCCCATCAAGTCGTGCTGCTCGCGGCACGATTTGAGCTCGATCAGCGCGGTGTTCACCTTGCGGAGCGCGTCTTCGTCGAGCCCGGTGAAAGAGGCCCCCGTCGGCTGTGCTGGCGCCGGAAGGCTGGAGTTTTGAGGGCCGGCGTCCGCAGCAAGCCGCTCCGGCCCTCGAGCCGAGCCGGAGGCGGGACTCCCGGAATGGTCCGCCTCCGGCTGGGTTAAGCCGAGCCCGCGCGCCACTTGGCTGGCCAGCACTGAAGCTGGCAGGGTGGACGCCTGCTCGAGCTTTGCGTGCTCCTCTTTTTGGAGCGCCGCAAACCGTTCCTGAAGGTCTCCGGCTTGTCGCCAGAGCCTGTTCTGCTGCGATTCAAGCTCGCGGACCTGCCGCGCGTGCTGCACGTTGGCTTCCCGGAGCGCCGCCTCGGCGCGCGCCCGCAGCGCGGAAACGTCCGCCGAGGCGCGCTGCTTGATCTCCGCGAGCTCCTGCGCCTGCCGCGCGTGCTCGTCGTGATCGAGCACCCAAAGGCTGAAGACCAGGCCGCAAAACCCCACGACGGCAAAAGGCAGGGCCGAGGAAGGAACGAATCTCTTCGTCTGCGCCTTGAGCCAGCGAAGCAGCGATAGAAGCCTTCCCGTCATTGCTTGCTCCCCAGGACTCGCTGGACCGTCTCACCCGCCTTGCCCAGCCCGTAAAGGCTCGCGATGAAAAACGTCAAGCTTTCGAGTGGAGGCAGCGAGCGCGTCGTCCAGACGATGTAGGAAATCCAGCCGCCGGCCCAGACCAGCGCCAGAAACGATCCGACGCGGCTGAAGCTTGCTTCGCCGGATTCGGAAAAAAGATTCTTGATGAAGCTCGTCATGTGTCCTCATTCGGCCGCTCGCGGGCGGCGAGTTTGCCCGGCGCCCCTTGCCGGGACTGAGCCCTCAGGCGCCCGGGACGCGGGCTTCGGGCTTCCGGTCCACTGCGACTGAGCCCCTGGCAATCTCCCGGTAGATTTCCATCCGGACCAAACCCTTGCGCGCGTACTCGGGGTCGAACGTCACTCCGTAAGGCGAACCCGTATTCCAGCAGCGGAACATCTCCTCAAATTCCCTGGCCAAGTCGAGCTCGTAGCGCCCCGCAAATTCGGCGAGGAGTTCGATCGCCAGGCGGAAATTGAACGCCGCGTCCAGCAGATCGCGCACCGTCCCTTTCCTTCCGATCAGGTGGTAGCCCATAATCTGGGTGAAACCCCAGGAGGAGGCGAGTTCGCGCAGGGCCTCTTCTTCGAGTGCGGCGATCTCGGCGTGGTGTTGTTCGGCGAAGGGCGCAGCGAGGAAGCGCGCGTGGAAGGTTCCCGCCTTCGGGTGAAGCATCTCTTCGATCTCGGCATCAAGTTCGCCTGCGCGGATGCCGGCGTAAGCCGGGACCTCGCCGCTCGCCACGGCCTTCAGGTGGCGGTAAACGGCGGGCTCAAAGCGCGCGGCCTTCGTGTTGCCGCCGGACTCGTTTGCCGTGAGAGCGCCCAGGAACTCGGGCGGCACCGACGAATACGCGCAGACCTGGAGGATGTTCTGGTGGCAGCGCTCGTAAACTCGTTCGACCAGCCGGCGTTCGCCGGCCGTCCGCGCCTCGCCTCGCGCCGCCGCAGGGGTAGAGGCGCGGCCGGAAAAGTTCATGCCGGCTCCCGTGCCCAAACTCCTCCGCTCGTGCGATCTCTTGACAGGCGCGACTCCGATCTCTCGACCCACGTGACTAGCCTACATTATGAAATCGGGACGGTGGGAACGGACGGGAAGGGCGAGACAGAATATTTTTAAGTCGTTGATATCGCGGCCCTTGGGAGTCGAAAAACGCCCTTCTCCTGGGCGATGAAAAAGCGAAGCTGTGTCTTTTGAGGCCGGAAGGGCGTTCGCCCTTCAACAACGAGTCCTCCGGCTGAACCCCTTAAGGACGGACCTAAGTCAGGCAGAGTGCCCGAGGAGCCCAGGCGGACTCGATGTAAACTGGAGCTCCGACGGCGGCGAGACTTCGGAACGCCATCATCCAGGAGGGCGGCGATGCGCGCGGTGGTGCAGCGAGTCAAACGAGCGGAAGTCCGCGTTGGGAGCGAAGTGGTGGGCCAGATTGGCCGTGGTCTCGTGGCCCTCGTCGGAATCGCCAGCGATGACACGCCCGAGGCGGGAAAGCTGCTCGCTCAAAAATTAGTGAACTTGCGCATCTTCGACGACGAGCAAGGCCGGATGAACCGCTCGCTCCTCGAAACGGAAGGCGCATTGCTCTGTGTTTCGCAATTCACCCTCTTGGGAGATTGCCGCAAAGGCCGGCGGCCGAGTTTTGACCGCGCCGCTTCGCCCGACCGAGCGCGGCCCCTCTACGAGGCTTTCCTTTGAAGTAAGGTGGCCGCGGAGCGAGGGACAAGATTTCCGGGGGGACGCAGGGTCGAGCGAGCGGGCTCCTACAAAGTAATTTCCAGGCCTTCGAAGGCGGCGCGAGAATTTGGAAAACGCGCCCGTGCGGACTCCTGAATCTTGTCGATGACCTGGTCGTTACTGTCCGGGTCGTGATGGAAGAGGACCAGTTCTTTCACGCCGGCGTCCTGGCAGACGCGAACTCCCTCCTCCCAGGTGCTGTGTCCCCAGCCTTTTTTCTCTTTTCCGAGCTGCTCCCGGGAGTACTGCGAATCGTAGATGAGGATGTCGGCGCCGCGGGCGAGGTCGCGGATGGTCCGGTCGCTTGAGGGTTCGCCCGGCTCGTTGTCCGTCGCGTACACCACCGACCTCGCCCGGTTCTCAATTCGAAACGAGAGGCAGCCCTGAGGATGGTTGATACGGCGCGAGAGGACAGTGAAGTCGTTGATCTTGAGCGGCGACTCGGTGATCTCGGCGAAGCCACGGACGGCAGGCATCGCGCCCATGTCTACCGGAAAATAAGGATTGGCCATCTGTCCCTGCAGCGTCTTCTCGAGCGAAGCCTGCGGAAGGTCGAACGAGTGGAAGCGGAACTCGTTAGCCTTGCGGTAGAGCGGAAGGAAAAAAGGCAATCCCTGGATATGGTCCCAATGGTAGTGACTGATCAGGACGTGCGCGCGAATCGGCCGGCTGCCGAATTCCTCCACAAGCGCCTTTCCGAGCATCCGAATGCCGGTGCCGCAGTCGACGATGAGCAGCGCTCCCGCGTCCGAGCGGAACTCCAGGCAAGGTGTGTTGCCGCCGTATCGGAGGTTTTCAGGCTGCGGGGTGGGGATGGAGCCGCGGACTCCCCAGAACTTCAGCCGCATAAGGTGCGCTCCCTGGACGAAAAGCGCGGCATAACTACGCATTCGTATACCAGATTCGGCCTCGAAGCGCCAAGGGAAAAATCTCGCCGGCAATGAGCAAGGCTTCCGATCGACTCGAAAGCCGAGGCAGCGAACGGGTGGACTTGAGTTTCAAGGGGCGGTGCGGGCTTCGCGACGGAAGAGTACTTTCACTTCCTCCCGCCACTGATCGTTGAGCCCGATCTGGACGACTTCGATGGCGGGGTCAAGGTAGCGAATCAGCCGGTCGGTGGATGAATGGAACCGGAAGGCGGGTGATACGAGGTAGAGCAGCGGTGGTGAGCTGGCCAGCCCGATCTCCGGGAAGTAGCCGGCCGGCTGGAACTGCCCGCGCCCGTGGAGCCACTTGACCCGCAACCAATAGTCGAGCCCCTGCATGGGAAGGTTGATTTCCTCGTGCAGCTTCAGTTCGATGACGGCCAGCCGCCCCGCGCGGGTGACGCTCAGGATGTCAATTACGCCGCGGTCGGTTCCCGAAAAGGCCGGCACCTGGGAATAGACGCACGCGGGCGAGAGGGCCGGGTCGAGTTTGGTGATGTCCCGGACGATGAGGCTCTCGAGCCACCGCTCGGACTGAAGTCGGAAGTAATCGTGCGAAGGGTCCTCGCTGTGAGGGACACGCAGTTCGAGAACGCTCTTTAAGAACTCGAGCGACTCGGCCTTGTTGCTCGGCTCGAGGCGGCGGGAGCGGCCTTCAAGACCCCAGTAGATTTGCGGCGAGAGCTGGCCTTCAACCCGCCCGACTTCGAGGCCTGCAACCCGCAACGACAGGAACGTACCCGAAGGATCGGGAAAAGCGTCAACGCGGTCAGCGAAGTCGTTCAGCCACTCGCGGATAATTCCCCGGTGGCGTTCCGCGAGGGCCAAGGTCTGGCGGCGGGGGACGAGCCTCGTCTCGACGTTTCCAAAGTCTTTCGCGTCAACAGGGGCAAGGCCGCCGCCTGCGAGCGCAAAGATTTCTACCTGCGCGGCGCGACGGCTGAGGCAGGTGGCGCGATGCGCCGTGAGGTCCACGGCCATGCGCGGAAGAAACAACTTCAGCCCCGGGACGGTGACGCGCTTGAAACGGCTCCGCAGCCAGTCGAGCCAGATCAAGGCGAAGGCTAAGACGGCATCGGCAGCAGCCGGGGACTCATGCTCACTCAACCCGAGAAAGGCCCAGGCGGTCCGTCCCTGGCGCGCCCAACCCCGCGTGTACCAGGTCGAGAAGGAGTGCTCGCGGTCGGACCGGTTGCTGACGCGTTCAAACCGCGTGCCGGAGAACTGGCGAGTGAGAATGCCGAGGAGCTGTTTGCGGAAGCGCGCTCGACCCTCAGCGCGCTCGGCCCTCTCCGGACTTTCGAGCGAGCGCAACTCGAGCGTGCTCGTCTCGCGCCCTCCAGGTTTCCTGACGAATAGTCCCAGTCGCCCGCGGTCGCGGTAGGCGATTTCTTCCACGCGGCGAGCGATCGAGCGCGAAGGGTTCCAGACCTCGAAGAGCAGCTTGCCGAACTCAACCGCCAGACGCCACCTGGCGGCCGTCAAGTCAAACAGCTCGACCTCGTCTTCGACCAGGACCGGGCGCTCGAGGGAGTGGAGAAAGTCTTCGATCTCACGCTGGACCTTGCGCTGGAATTCAGGCTCGCGCGGCGAAGGCATGGCGGGTGGCGCGGCTATTATAGGCCGCCGGGGTCGCGAGCGTATGGTGCTAAATTTCAGAGGTCAGAATGAAGGCTGGGCGACAAGTTCCTTCTCCTCCGCCACGGTCTGTCTTTTGTCCCGAGCCCAAACCGCGAGAAGGAGAACCTTGCCCTTGGGGGTCCGGTGGATATAGAAGACCTGGGAGTCGATTTCCACGTCGTAAAAACCCTGGCGGCGCGGTTCGGGGCGGGCTTCTCCGCCGGAGGTCAAGCGATCACGCAGCTTTCGGACGGTTTCAGCAGGATAGTTGCGCAAGTTCTCGATGACGATTTTTCCGCTCAATTGGAGAACCATAGCCCCTCGCTTCCCTTTTTCGAACATCTGCTTCATTTGCATATACGATTCCGACGACCCAAAAGTTTCAAGGACAAAAACATTGTCTTTTGCCGGACGGAAATTCGCCTCCCGTCAACCGGCGCTCAGGGCCTTGCAAGCTTCAACGTTCCCTTCGATTCCTTTCTGATTTCCTTAGACGACTCGAAGCGGAGAATGTCTCGGGTATGAGGCAAATTATTTTTCGCGTGAGGTGCCTGGATTCGGCAGGTCGGCTGGCAGTCGATTCCGCAGGGGACTCGAAGGTCGCGGACCAGAGATACGTTGTGGAATTGGCCGCGGCGAGTCTGGTGGATTTGCGGGCCGTCAGCGTCCCGCTGAGCCGCATCTCGCCAGAGTACCGGACTCCTGATCCGCGACCGTCCCTTCTATGCCTCCGCGGGCGGGCGATCGAGGATCAACTCATTCTTCGAATCCCAGTAGAGCTTTTTGCCGCCCCAGTAGGAGTGCGCGGCCATGATGCACGCCGCCGAATGGGCGAATCCGTTCTCGACGGTGGCATGGGGCTGCTTGCGGCTGCGGAGACATTCGAACCAGTTGGTCATGTGGTGAAGGTCTTCATCGCCGATGGCTGTGGGCGGCAGGCCCTTCTCTCCCGGGAGCGTGATGAACTTCTGCTGGCGTTCACCGTAAACGTTGGGATTGTCCTCGTGGTTGCCCTTTTCCTCGACCAACTGGTAACGCGGGCTGCCCTCCCCGCCCAAGTTGATTAACGTCGCTTTCTTGCCCATGTAGCGGGTAAAGCTTTCGCTGTCGTTGCCGAAGCTCGTCGCGTAACTCACCATGAACCCCTTCGGGTATTCGAGCAGCGCCTGGAAGGTGTCCGGGTTCTCTCGGCCGTCGCGCCAGGCGAAAATGCCGCCGTGGGCAGTGACGGACTTCGGGAAGTGGACGTCCATGAACCAGTGGACGAGGTCGATCCCGTGGCTCATCCACTGGTCCGCGATCCCGCTGGAGAACTCCTTGTAGAGGCGGAACTCGAAATAGATCTGCGGGTCGAAGGGTCGGTCGGGTCTCGTCATCAGCCACTTCCGCCAGTCCGTGTCTTCCTCGCGGATTTGTTTCACCTCCGGCCGGCCGCGCCAGCGGGGCCCGTGGTAATTCCAGACGACTTCCACCTTGCTGACTTCGCCGAGGGCTCCGGTTTGGATCAGCTCCCGCGCGGCTCGAGGATAGAGTTCGCTGCGGTGCTGCGTCCCGACCTGGACGATCAGGTTCCTGGAGAGGACGGCGTCGCGCGCCGCCTTCGCCTCTTCCAGCACGTTGCCCATGGGTTTTTCGACGTAGGCATCCTTGCCGGCTTCAGCCACGGCTTTCAGCACGGGCGAGTGGGAATGTTCGGGCGTGGAGATGAGGACCGCGTCCACGTCCTTGAACGCCAGCAGGTCTTCCATGTATTTGAAGTCGCGTGGCGTCCTTCCGTAATAGTCTTTGTTTGCGGCCACGGCCCTCTCGCGGTTCACCTTCCAGAGGTCGCACACCGCGGTCATTTCGACGTTGTGCGGTTCCTTCAGGCGGGACGCGATCCCGTCGAGCTCTCTCCCGCGGTTGCCAATGCCGATATGGCCGAGCGCGATGCGCTGGTTCGCGCCGAGGATGCGGCTGTAAGAAAGCGCGGTGGTGCCGATGGCGGCGCCCGCCGCAAGCCTCGCGGTCTGGTCCAGGAACTTTCTCCGATTGACTTTGTCCGAAGATGGTTTCTGGTCGCTCATGGCTTCACCTTCCAGCATGTTCTGGTGGGATTACTCTCCAGCCCCCTATCGCCGAGGTACGGCGGAGTCGGCGGCTTTTCGGATGGCCATCAGTCTATCACACAAACCTCGCTCGGCAACCGGCGTGCCCCGCCCCGGAGAGAGATTACCAGATGCTTAGGGCTGCAAACCCATGGCCGCATCCAGATGCGCTCGCGCGATCTGGTAGTCGTACAGTGCCCTTACATAGTCGGCCTGCGCTTTCTCAATTGATGTTTCGGCGGTTAGCAGCTCGACGAACGAAGCCAGTCGCGCCCGATACCGCGTGCGAGCCACGAGCAGACTCTGGCGCGCCTGCCCTCCGCAAGGCTTCTGGAGGCGGGCCGGCCCTGGGCATATTTCAAATTGGCTTCGTTTTGGGTTCGTTTTTCAGGGCCGAGTGATTGTTTTCAATAACTTATTGGCTTCGTTCGTGCATTTAACATCCTTTACCTACTTTCCGTCTCCGGCGTCGCCCCTGGAAAATCCGCCGGTCCCGCAGGGCGGGGCCGGCGCTACACCGGGAATGGTCACTATATTCTGCAAACATCAGTAGGGTTCGTTCCGAGAAAAAACAAGGGAACCGCTAACACGCCAAGACGACTCCCACAGCGGTCTAGGCGCGAAGGTGCCGTTCGCTCGGTTCCATTCTTGTGTTTCGAGAGCCGAGTCGTGAACCGGGTCGCGATATGAACTCGAAGGGAGGCCCTTTTCATGTTGTCCCTTGG
>QHZM01000222.1 GCA_003224665.1 Acidobacteriota bacterium | reverse complement strand
AGCCCGGTTTCTTCTGTGCCACGTAGAAGGGACCGAGTACTGCCATCTCTGCCTGAGGAGAATGGGAGGACAAGATGGCCACTTGGTCAAACAGTTTTTCCAAGCCGCCGACGGGCGCGGGAAAGGTGATGCTGACGCGGGAGGTCCCGTAAACTTCTGTCTTGACGGGTCCAGGTGCGGATCGGAATGAGTCCCCCGTCGGAGAATGAAGAGCCGGATCCAACAATTTATTCATAGTGAAGGCGACATCCTCCGCGGAAAATCGCGTGCCATCAGAAAAATAAATGTGTTCCCGTAACTCGAAATCGATCCTCCGTCCTCCCGCAAGAACCTTCCAGGAAACCGCCAGTTCTGGCTCAAGCTTTTGAGTGAGCCGGTTGACCCGAATCAACACTCCACCGGTGAGATAGCGAATGGTTTCCGATGAGTCATCGGCGACGAGAATGGGATCGAACGTCTTGGGTTCGGATCGCAAGCAGAACCGAAGTTCCCCCCCTTGTTGAGCGAAAGAGTTCGAAATGAATAGACCGAATAGCACCGATAAGCAAAACCCGCGTCGCATCAAGGCAAATCCTCCTCGGGAAGTACCGTCTGAAAACAGGCCACGACCAAAACCAGCAGGAAGAGAGGTGCCAGCAGCCAAGGGCTGGTCAGTGCGGCCCTGTAGTTTTCGAGGTCGCGGAGAAGATTCCCCCAAGAGGGCAGAGGTTCTGCAACCCCGAGTCCCAATACACCAAGATTCGCTTCACTCAAGATAAATACCGGGATGGAAATCCAGAATTGTGCGTAGAGAACCGGTTTTAGAGGTGGTAAAACGTGCCAAATGAGCAGGCGGAAATCTCCACAGCCGTGTGTCCTGGCCTGCAAAACGAACTCGGAGTTACGCAGGGCTCGAGCGCCCGCGCAAACGACGCGCGCTGCCGCAGCCCAGCCCAGAAGCCCCAGCAGAGTAAAGGTAATGATGACTGAGGCGAGCGGGGACACATTGAGAGGAAGCATCGCACGGAAAGTCAATAGAAGAAACAGCCAGGGAAGAGACATAAACAGGTCGGAAAATCCCA
Organism: Acidobacteriota bacterium; assembly: GCA_003224665.1. Taxonomy (GTDB): domain Bacteria; phylum Acidobacteriota; class Terriglobia; order UBA7540; family UBA7540; genus QHZM01. The sequence continues at coordinate 4,265 of QHZM01000222.1, read as the reverse complement.
TTCCGACGCGCTCCCACCACCCTCCGAGATAACCGGCCGTGCCTCCGACCAGAGCCGCCAGCGCCGTCGCGATCAAAGCCGCAACCGGTGCCAGAAGGAGAGAAATGCGGCTTCCGTAAAGTAGACGTGACAACCGGTCCCGGCCCAAGTCGTCCGTCCCCAGGGGGAACTCGTGGGAGGGTGGCGCGTTCGCTGATTCTCGAAACTGATGCGAATACGAGACCGGAGCAAGTTGATTCGCCATCAGGGAGGCCAAGAATACGAGGATCAGAATCCCCACGGCGAATTGGCGTCGTGGTTTCATGATGGTCGGTGCCTCAACGCCGATATAGCCAAGTCTGCGGTGGCGTTAGCCAATACTGTGATGACAGTGACAAGGATCGTGAGAACGACCAACACGGGCAAGTCACGTCCTAGAGCCGCTAACCAGGCTAATTGACCGATACCCGGGGAGTCGCAGACCACTTCGATGGGTATGGCCGCTCCCAGGGCCACCGTGACTGAAGCCCCCGCCAGCGCGACGAGCTGGGGCGTTGCCAACGGCAAAACGTGCCAGAAAAGGATTCGACCACCCGAGAGACCTTTGGATTGCGCTGTCAATACGTGAGGCAGGGCGTAAGCTTGAACAAGGAGATTTCGAGCATAGCGGAATATTTTAGGAAATACAGTCAGCCCTATTCCCAGAGGTACCGGCCCCTGGATGAGTAGGAACAATATGGCGAGGACCGCAGAGGGAAGGCAAAGGAAGAATCCGCTTGCTAGAGTACATGCGAAGTCGTAAGTCTTGGACCGAAGCATGGCCGCCGACAACGCGAGTACGAGACCGACCAGCCATCCTCCAACCAGCCCTTTAATAACCGAGTAAAACGTCACAGGAACCCGCTCCGCCAAAAGTTGGGTGACAGGACGTCCCAGAGAATGGGAAAACCCCAGGTTGCCCCTGAATAGTCCGCCGAGGTATTGAGTGTAAAAGCCAAAAATGTCGCGTTCGCTGTCCCTTGAGTGCCGGATCGCTTGGACACTCTCGTTGCTCAGGCGCGTGTCCAATTGCTGTTCGTCGACCCCAAAGCCAGGCGCCACCCGTACCAGAGTGGCTCCGAAAAATCCTCCAAAGAGGACCGTCGCTGAAACAATGAGCATATGGCGAATGATCCGGTGCAACCACATATGACGGTTTAGTCTTTTGTAACCGTGAACCCACATAACTCGGTTTTCGGCTTCGTTGCTTCTTCCGGGCTCAAGCTAAGACCGGCTCGTCTTCCTATCGGGCTGCGCAGTTTTCGAGGGAAATGCCCATCCCGTACCGTTTCAATTTTCGACTTAAAGTTCGACGGGAAATTCCGAGCAGCTCCGCGGCGTCACCGTGGTGTCCACTTGTCTCACCGAGAACCTGAACAATTATCCGACGCTCCATCGCGTCGAGGCGGTACCGATCCTCTGTGGTGAAAAGGGAAGGTGAATCCCGAATCTCGGGCGGGAGACTCGAAGCGCGAATCTCTGAGTCCTCGGCGAGAATGGCTGGCTTCGTCACCACGTTCCGTAGCTCCCGCACATTGCCTGGCCACGAATGTCGTTTTAAAGCTTCCAGCGCTTCCGAGGAAAAACGTAAACGTGGATTCTGCCTATCAAGAAAGAACTCAGCGAGGGGGGCGATGTCATCAGGTCGCTCTCGGAGCGGAGGTACCTTAATGTGCAACTGACTTAAGCGATGGTACAGGTCTCTCCGAAATTTGCCGCAACGAGTGATTTCTTCCAAGGACTGATTTGTAGAGGCTACAATCCGAGCGTCAACCGAAATTTTCCGAAGACCGCCGACCCGATAATACGGTACTCCATCGAGTACGCGCAGGAGCTTGACCTGGGTCTTTGCTTCCAGCTCCCCGATTTCGTCGAGGAACAGTGTCCCCCCGTCCGCCAATTCAAAGAGGCCGGGTTTCGTTGAATCGGCGCCGCTGAAAGCTCCCTTCTCGTGGCCAAACAACTCGCTCTCAACAAGATGCTCGGGCAGGGCTGCGCAATTGATGTCAATCCAGGGACTGTTGCAGCGAAGTGAATAATGGTGGACCGCCCGGGCAATTATTTCTTTCCCCGTGCCGCTTTCACCCGTGATGAGGACCGCTGCATTGGTCCGGGCCACTCGCTCCACAACGCGAATCAGCTGCTGCATCACTTCGCTGCAGTAAATAGCAGATGCTCCTAGAAACTCGAGCTTACGGATTTCCGGTTTCATGCAGAGAGTATGAAAATATTGTAAGGAAAAAAGAATAGTACTTAAGTACAGGGCCTTCAGAACCAAATTTCCCGGCGAGGGACCGGCGATCCGTCGGTTGGGTCCACCGGACCATGAACCGAAAGTTATTTCGTCGTGAAGCCGGGCAAATGGGACAAAGTGTCCGAGTGAGGCGACTTATATAAGTGCAGCCTTATGAATGATTTAAGCCAGATTTTGCCGAGTAGCAGAGGACAAAATGTCATATCGCCGAACCGGCCAGGTGCTGACAACTTTGAGACGACAGGGAAATTAAACCTCACAAACCAAACGCTGATAACCCTCCGCAAGGAGACGGCGAACAGCTTGGTATCAAACGTGCCTTGAGTGTTCCGCTGCATCGTCATCTAGAGGGTTTATGCCTACCAAAGCAAAGGTTTTCATCGGCTTCGTATCGCTGACAGGGTTGACAACGCTTGCAATCGGACTGGCGCACTGGGAGTGTTCAGACCCGATTCGCTACATTTCTTATCTCTTTGTCGCCATACTGGCATCCTGCCTGAAAGTGAGTCTGCCGGGCATCACCGGCACCATGTCGGTAAATTTTCTTTTCGTGTTGATCGGTATCTCGGAACTGAGCTTTTCGGAAACGCTCGTCATGGGTTGCTGCGCCACCCTGATGCAGTGTTTCTGGCGCGCCAAAGTACCACCGAAAGCGGTTCAGATCCTTTTCAACATTTCCAACATGGCGATCGCAACCGGGGTCTGCTATTTCGCTTTTCACGGTTTGCTGAGTGCAAAGCATACAAGCCTCCCGGGGCTTCTGGCTTCCACTGCGTTAACTTTCTTCGTGATGAATACGGTTCCAGTGGCAACCGTAATTTCCCTCACCGAAGGAAAGCGGATCAAGAACACTTGGCAAGAATGTTACTTTTGGTCCTTCCCTTACTATCTCGTAGGGGCCGCAATCGCGGGTTCTATCAGCAGCTTGAATAGCGTCATTGGCTGGCAAACGTCCTTGCTTTTCCTTCCGATCATTTACTGGATTTATCGTTCCTATCGCTTGTACCTCGACCGCCTGGAGGGTGAAAAGAGGCACGTCGACCAGATGTCGGCCCTCCACCTTCGAACCATCGAAGCCCTGGCGCTCGCCATTGAAGCAAAAGACCACAGTACGCACAATCACCTCCAGCGTGTGAGGATTTACTGCACTGAACTTGCCAAGGAGATGGGGTTGAGCGGAGACGAGCTCGAGGCTCTGCGCGCCGCCGCCTTGCTGCATGACATCGGCAAACTTGCCATCCCGGAGCATATCCTCTCGAAACCCGGAAAGCTGACACCCGAAGAATTCGAAAAAGTGAAAATTCATCCGATTGTGGGCGCCGAGATTCTTGAGTCAGTGAAGTTTCCCTACCCGGTGGTGCCTATTGTCCGAGCCCACCATGAGAAATGGGATGGCTCGGGTTATCCGGATGGGCTCAAAGGAGAAGAGATCCCTCTTGGAGCTCGGATCCTGACCGCCGTCGATTGCCTGGATGCCCTTGCCTCGCACCGCCAGTATCGGCCGGCGTCGACCCTCGAGGAAGCCATGCAGCACGTCGCCTCGGAGGCCGGGAAAAGCTTCGATGCTCGGATAGTTGAAGTTCTTAAAAGGGTGTACACGGATCTCGAACCGGTCGCGCAAGCACCACAAATCTGGAATTCGAAGTTGTCGACGGGTTTGAAAGTCGAAAGAGGTGTGGCGCCGGCAGCAGGCTTTGAAAAAAGCGATAACTCGCCCACCCCAAACACATCCGCCGACTTCCTTTCCTCCATTGTCGCCGCGCGGTGGGAAGTTCAGAACCTGTTCGAGCTGACCCACGCTTTGGGCAATTCTCTCAGTCTGGACGAGACGCTGTCGGTCTTCTCTGTCCGGCTTAAGCGAATGGTCCCTTACGACACGATCGCAATTTATCTTCGCCAGGGGGACAGGCTCGTCCCGGAGTACGTCAGCGGTGAGAATTTCCGCGTTTTCTCGTCGCTGCAAGTTCCCGTGGGCCAGGGGCTGATCGGGTGG
>QHZM01000221.1 GCA_003224665.1 Acidobacteriota bacterium | reverse complement strand
CCTGATTTACCAGGGCGGGATCAAATACATGCGTTACTCCGTGAGTGACACGGCGGAGTACGGAGACTACACGCGCGGGCCGGTGGTCATCGACGAGCATGTCCGCGACACGATGAAGACGATTCTCGCGGATATCCGCAATGGCTCTTTCGCCCGCGAGTGGATGGACGAAAACGCCAAGGGGCGGAAACGGTTCCTCGAGATGCGATCCAGGGCCGCCGAGCACCTCATCGAAAAGGTTGGAATCGAGCTGCGAAAAATGATGGCCTGGACGAAGCCGGCCGCAGAGGAGGCGACAGCGGCGCAGGCGCAGGCGCGGCGCTAGCAGAGAAGGGCAGTCGGCCGGAGGAACCTGAGGAGAGTTCCTTGGTGTCGCGTCAGGTGAGCCTCAGGGGTCGCCGCTCGTCACATTTTCAGCATGAAAACATCCACTGACACGATGTCCAAAAGCGCGCGGGCTGCCAAGCCGCCGGACTTGGACGTCAAGAAGCTCGCGCTGATCGGCGCGGGGAAACTCGGCGAGGGCTTGCTCTCGGGCCTTCTGAGCTCGCAGCTCCTTCCTGCCAGCCGCGTCGTTTCGACCGTGGCCCACCAGCCGCGCGCGGACTATCTTACCGAAAAGTACGGCATCAAAGCCCACACGGACAACCATCAGGCTGTGGCGGGAGCTGACCTGGTGTTGATCTGCTTGAAGCCCCAGCAAGTGAAAGGCTTTCTCCACGAAGTCAAAAAGGAACTGCGCAAGCTCGCGCTGATCGGCGCGGGGAAACTCGGCGAGGGCTTGCTCTCGGGCCTTCTGAGCTCGCAGCTCCTTCCTGCCAGCCGCGTCGTTTCGACCGTGGCCCACCAGCCGCGCGCGGACTATCTTACCGAAAAGTACGGCATCAAAGCCCACACGGACAACCATCAGGCTGTGGCGGGAGCTGACCTGGTGTTGATCTGCTTGAAGCCCCAGCAAGTGAAAGGCTTTCTCCACGAAGTCAAAAAGGAACTGCGCAAGGACGCGCTGATCATTTCGGCCGCGGCTTCGGTCACAACGGCTCTCATCGAGCGCGAGCTGGGGCATCCCGCCCGCGTCGTTCGCGCCATGCCCAACACGCCCTGCCTAATTCGCCACGGCATGATCGCACTGGCGCGGGGGAAGCACGCGACTGATGAGGACATAAGCCTGGCGAAAGAAATTTTTGCGTCCATGGGCCGCACGGTGGTCGTGGACGAAAAACATATGGACGCCATTACGGGGCTTCTGCCATGGTGCTGCATACCGGCGAGCACCCCGCCAAATTGAAGGACGTCGTGACCACTCCCGCGGGCTGCACGATTGACGGGCTGCTCGAGCTCGAAGAGGGCGGCCTGCGCGTGACGCTGATCAAGGCCGTCGTCCGCGCGGCAGAGCGCGCCCGCCAGCTCGTCGAAAGCCAGAATACGTAGAGGCAGACATCAGCCCGGCAGTGTTTGACTCCTTGCGATATAAGTCTGTCTCTTAGTCTTCCGGCAACTGGTCGATCAGGTTTTCGATTTCTTCCTGAATGCTATTCGCGCTACTTTCCATCGTGGTCAAGATCGGGTGAAGTTTTGTGAGCTCGTCCCAATAGGCTTCGCTCTCGGGATTCAGGGAAAGCACCTTCTTCAGGCTCCGGTCGGCGTCGCGCAGCGTTTCCTGGTATTCTTCCAGGATCGTATGCAGGGTCTTCGTGTTGGGTATCGTTGAAACCTTGGCTTTGGGCATCGGTTAACGCTTCACCTTCTCTTCCAACCTTCGCATTGTCTCCCGTGCTGTGTCAATGTCCTTTTCCCACTTTCTGATGCGTGCCAGGTTGGGCGAATTTTTCTGCAACTCCGTCTCAATTTTTCTTTGATGGCGTTCGATCGTCCGAAGCTGGCCGGAGATCAGCTTTCGAAGGTGCTTGCTCCTTCCCATTTTACAGTTTGATTATACCTGTTCTGCCGTGAGGTGGGTTTGCGCGTCACGCTCATCAAAGCCGTCGTGGGCGCCGCCCAGCGCGCCCGCCAACTCGTCGAAGGCCAAAGGCGAGATCCCACTGCCAGGAGCGATAATGTGGGAGTTCGATTTTGGGTCGCGATCCGCTCTTGTTCTATTAGTCTGAGTTTGTCCGGCGGTTGAATGCCCCTGAGTCTGCACGCCGCGTAAGGCACTTCCGTATAGGGCCAGGAAAGCAATAAGCATAAAAATAACCGTGATGAGGACCTGTGAAAGAACTGACCAGTTCCTCCAATAAGGCTCGGATACATCCTCCGGCAAGACCTGGTGACGAGGGCTCAAGTTCAATTCTGTCTCGACCAAATTCCAGTAGTAGTGCGCCCTCCTCATATTCCTCTGGTTTCTCGCATAGAGCCCTTTTGTCCAGATGAAAATGTAGACAAACCCGATGACAGGAAAAAGGAGCAAAACAAGAGCGATCATCCACATTGGCGTCTGAGGGAGCGAACTCGTTTCACCTTTGAATGACACTCCCGCGAGTACACCCAATGTGGTCCACAGACTAAAGTTGACTTTCCATTCGTAAGAACGCCGTGTATCCATTTCGTGCCAGGAGGCGTCTGCGAACTTCAAAAGCGTGTCGACATAATCCTTATCCACTTGTCATGCCCCCAGAGTTAATTTGGGGATAGCGCTACGTGCGCCCCCGAGGGAGCATATCTCCCGCAAGCGGCGACCTCCAAGACATGTAGCATTAGCTGTTGCGGGGCACGCAACACGCCGCCCTGGTTTCAGTCTTCTGGGAGCTGGTCGATGAGTTCGTCGATTTCTTCGACGATGGTCTTCGAACGAATCTCGACCATCGAGATTTCGGCCGCGTGCTCGCTCAGTTGATCCCAAAATTCTTCTTTTTGAGGGTTCAGTGCGAGAACTTTCTTCACTGTCTTTTCAGCTTCGCGCAGCATCTCCAGATACTCTTCCAGGAGCCGCTTTAGAACGTGAGTATCTGGAACGGCAGGGGCTTTTGCTTTTGGCATAATTACTTCTCCAGTTGCTCCTCCAACTTTCTCATGGTCTTCCGCGCTATGTCAATTTCCCGCTCCCACTTTCTGATGTAACCGGAGTCAGGCGTCGGCTTGCGAAGTTCGGCTTCGATCTTCTCCTGGTGCGCTGTGATCACTCTGAGTTGGCCGGCGATGCGTCTTCGCAACTGCTTGTTCCTGCCCATAACCGTGACCGATTATACTGGTCAGTAGAGAGGAGACCTACCCCGTACTCTTCATCCCGAACGCCACGCCACCGACAGTGATTTGGAGCAGGTGCAGAAGCTCCGGCCGGGGCTGGCGGGAGCGGCGCCACTCCCCGAGGAAGCGGATCTGCACAAGATTCAGCGGGTCAACATAAGGATTGCGAAGCCGGATGGACTCGGCCAGCACGGGCTGGCGCTCGAGCAGTTGTGCCTGGCCGCAAATTTCGAGCACCCAGCGCCGGCTGCGTTCGTATTCCTCGCGAATCCGGCCGAAGATTTTTTCGCCGATTCGAGGCGGACGGACCAGCGTGGCGTATCGGCCGGCGATGTAGAGGTCGGTCTTGGCGAGTGAAATTTCCGCGTTGTCAATGAGGACCGCGAAAAACGGCCAGTTCCGGTACATCTCTCGGAGCAGCTCCAGGCCACGCGGGGAATGGCGGGCAGCGAACTTTTCCAGAGCAGACCCAAGCCCGTACCAGGCAGGGACGAAGTGTCGCGACTGCGTCCAGGCGAAGACCCACGGGATGGCGCGCAGGTCCCGAAGGTTCTGGCTGGTGAAGCGCCGGCTTGGACGCGACCCGATTCGCAGGCGTTCGATCAGATCAATTGGGGTGGCTTGGTAGAAGTATGCGGGGAAATCCGGCGTTTCGTACACCAGTTCCCGGTAAGCAAGGCGGCTGCTGCTGGCGAGCTCTTCCGCGTAAGCTTCCCATCCGCTGAGTTGCCCCGGCGTGGGGAACCGCTGGGGACGGAGCAGGTGCGCGTCGAGCACGGAAGTCAACAGTTGTTCGAGGTTCCGCAGGGCGATGTCCAGATTCGAGTACTTGAGCGAAATCACCTCGCCCTGTTCGGTGATGCGGATTCGGCCGCCCGGCGCCGCATACGGCTGGGCATGGACCATCCGATAGGAGAGGCCCCCACCCCGGTCAACCGTCCCGCCTTTGCCGTGGAAAAGGCCGAGCTTGATGCGATGCCGCTCGGCCACTTGCGACAATCTTTTCTGTGCCCTGAAGAGGGCCCAGTTCGCCGCCAGGTAGCCGCTGTCCTTTACGGAGTCGGAATAGCCCAGCATGACCTCCTGGAAGTTTCCCCGCGAGCGCAGAAGTCGCCTGTAGAGCGGGTCGGAAAGGAGTTCCGCCAAGATTTCGGGACAGGCATTAAGGTCCTCGTGGGTTTCAAACAGCGGGATGACGTCGAAAGAAGAACGGACATCGCCCTTCCGGCCGGATTCAATCAAGCCCGCCTGCTTTCCCAGCAGGAGCACATCCCAGACGTCAGCGGCTGAGGTGGTCATGCTCAGGACGTAGCGGTGAGCCGCGTCCTCTCCATATCGAGTTTGAATCTGGCGGAGCGCGCGGAATTCTTCGAGCGCGCGCCGGGTCGCGCCGCGGCCGTCGAGTGGCGCGGCCCGACGGATGAGCTGGTCCTGGATGGACCGGATTCGGGCGCCTTCCGGCTCGCCGGGTCGATCGGCCTGGCGGAGCAGTTCCCGGGCTGCTTCGCGCGTCACCGAGCTGTGCTGGCGGAAGTCGAGGCTTGCCCCGTGGAAGCCGAAGACCTGGGCCGCGGCCAGCAACCGGGCCGGGCCCTGGCGAGCTACGCGGGGGCCGGGATGGTCGGCCACGGTCTGTTCGAGGAGCGCCAGGTCGTCAATAAATTCCCTGGCGTTCTTGAAGCCTTCGGATTTGTCTTCCTCCGTCCTTTTGAGTCTCCAGATCATCACCCGCAGTTTTCTTCGATAGAGCTCGTGGGGCTGATCGACTTTCAAGAATTCACGAGTGGCAGGGAAACGGCGCATATCGCGCCGGAGGCTCAAGCTGAGCTTCCGCCGGAGCCCGGGCGTGTGACAAGGGAATGACAGGACGGCGAGCAGACGCTCGCAGGAGTTCCGGTAATAGCGCAGGATGCTGTGGCGAAGTTCGTGTGCCGACTGGAGGCTGGTCTCGGGCGTCACGGCGGGATTGCCGTCGCGGTCCGTTCCAACCCACGAGCCGAACCGCAGGAAAGGCGGCGGCAGTTCGACCGGGGGAACGGACCGGCGGTTTTCTTCACGGAACTTTTCCCAGAAGACTCCCGCGAGCTCGTAGATCGTCCCCTCGAGGAAAACGAGCGTGTTCTCGATTTCGACCTCGGGCGTGACGGCGCGCTCGCGGACTTCATCGGTCAGCCAAAGCGCTTCGATCCAGGGATCGACGGCGCGCTCGGCGTGCGGGCCGTAGCTTCCTTCGAGCGACTCGAGCGTGTTGCTGATTCGAAGGATGTGGTTGATGACACTTCGTCGTTTGGCTTCGGTGGGATGGGCGGTCAGCACAGGCTCGACCTGCATCGAAGCGAGCAGCCGCCGCAGTGAACCGACCGGGACGCGATGGCGGCGCAGTTCGTTGAAGGTGCGCCGCAGCGACATGGGCGCGCCACTCTCCTGCTGCTCGTACTGCCGCAAGCGCAGTATCCGTTGCCGTTCTTCGCAGAGGTTGACGAGGTGAAAAAACAGGCTGAAGGCGTGCGCCACTGCCGTCGCTGAATCGAGCGTCAGCCGTTTCACCTCCCGCTCTTTCGCTCTGAGGAGCTCGGGATTGAGGCTCTGGCGGATTCGCTTCGAGAGCTGGCGGAGGTTTTCGATGGCAGAGAAAATCTCGCGCCCGCACTGTTCCTCGACGATTGCGCCCAGGCGCGTCGTCAGGAAGCGCACTTCTTTGCGCAGGCACTCATCCATTGGTGTTCGCTTCGACTCATCCAGGGGTCACGGCTGCAGGCTGCGTCGAGGCCTTTTTCCCCGGGCTGGCGCGGCGCCGTGCGAGACGGGAGCGCGGCCCGAGGAGATGAGGAGCCTCCGTCCATTCGGCCAGACGGCCGGAAGGGGAACTAGACGGGAACTGTCAGCGCCTTTTCAAGCGCCTTTCGCAAAGCCGCGAGGTCGGGCTCAACGCGCAATCGCTGGCGGCTCTCTTCGGCTTCCGAACGATGCCGCATGATGTACTCCGTGTCCTTCAGTTGATTGCCGGTCAGGACACAAACAATGTCGGCGTGGCGATCAATCTTCCCCGCGCGCACGAGTTTCCGCACTCCCGCGACGGTCGCCGCGGAAGCGGGCTCGCAACCCACGCCGTCATCGGCCAGTATTTTCTTCGCCTCGAAGATCTCCTCGTCGGTCACGCATTCGCAGAAGCCCCCGGTCCACTCGAGCACTCTCCTCGCTTTCTTCCAGTTGGCGGGATGGCCGATGCGAATGGCCGTCGCCTCGGTCCGGGGGTCAGCCACGGGGACCAGGTCCGGCGAGCCGCTGGCGAGCGTCCGATAGAAGGGGTTCGCCCCCGCGGCCTGAATCACGACCACGTGAGGAACCTTTTCAATGA
>QHZM01000220.1:5503-7053 GCA_003224665.1 Acidobacteriota bacterium | reverse complement strand
TTCTCGCCGGGGCCCCGGACTACCCGAGCGAAGCTGCCTGGATCGCGCAGGAAGTCGAGCGGCTCGCGCAAAGGGGAAAAGCCTTGGGCGAGATCGCAGTCCTCTTCCGCGCGCACCGACACCGCGACCTGCTGGTGGCGGAGTTCCGCCGCCGCGGGATTCGCTTTTCCATCCGCGGCCTGTCGGTCCTTTCCACGGTCATCCTGCGCGACCTGGTCGCCTACCTGAAGCTTGCCGATTCCCCGCATGACAACGTCGCCTTGACGCGCGTGCTTCTCATGGCCCGACGGAAGCTGCCCGAAGGACTGGCGCTCGCCCTTCGCGAGCAGGCGGCGAAGGACCGGTGCTCGCTCTTCGAGGCGCTCGAGGGGGCGGAACGGGCGTTCGGGCTCAAGGACGAGCTTGCGAAAACCGGTTGGGCCGAATTGAACAGGCTGCTGCGGGAACTCAAGAGGATCGCGCTCTCCGCTTCGGTCACTTCCTTGTTCGACCGGCTGACGGAAAAATTGGGACTGGTCTTCCTTCCCGGCGAGCCCGACCGGGTCTATACGGAGACGTTCCGGAAATTCCTCGCTGAGTGGGAGGATAAGAGCACCACGCGGAAGCTCGAAGAGTTTCTGGAATATTTCGACTACTTCGTCGAGGCTGGTGGAAGGATCGAAGCTCCCGAACCCGAGAACCCGGCGAACGCGGTGCAGATGATGACCGTCCACGCCGCCAAGGGCCTGGAGTTCCCCGTCGTGTTCGTGATGAGTGTTGCGCCGAAGCGCTTCCCCCACTTCGAACAGAAGCCCGTGATCGAGTTCCCGGAGGAGCTCCGCAAGGGTCCGCAGCCCCCTGCCGACATCCACCTGCAGGAGGAGCGGCGCCTGTTCTACGTGGCCATCACCCGGGCCCGCGAGCGGCTTTACATCTCGAGTGTCGTCAAGCCCGGAGGGAAGCCTTCCGTGTTCGTCGAAGACCTCTTGTCTGACCCCGTCGTCGCGGGGCGCGATATCGAGCGCATCGAGGTTCCCGAAATCGGTCCGGAGGAGAGGCGCGCGTCACCGCCTCCGCCTGCCGCACCCGGGCCTCCTTCGCGCGCCGAAGGCGAAACGCGCCAGCAGCGCCTCTTTGGCGATAGCCCGGCGCCGGGCGGCTCCACTCATCCGAATCTATCCGAGTGGGCGAGCGAGCCGCCGCGCGCCGCGACCGGAGAGAAACTCCGGCTCAGCGCCACGGCGATTGAAGACTACCGCAGTTGTCCGCTGAAATTTAAATTCGGCCACTGCATGAAAATCCCCACCGGGCCGCAGGCCGCGCTGACGTTCGGGAACGTCATGCACCAGTGCGTGCGCCGTTACTTCGAGCTTCGGGCCGGAGGGCTCCCGAGTTTTGGGGAGATCGAGGAATATTTCCTGAAGTCGTGGAAAAGCGCCGGCTTCGAGGACGCCTACCAGGAGCAGACTTACCGGCAGGCGGGGCTCGAGCAGCTTCGGCAGTTCGTCGAGCGGCAGAACGCGAGTGACGGTGCCGCGGCAGGGACCGAGTTCGAGCGGCGCTTCACGCTG
>QHZM01000220.1:0-5460 GCA_003224665.1 Acidobacteriota bacterium | reverse complement strand
CGACCCCGCGCGCCTCACGTTTTACAACCTCACGGACAATGAGGCGGTCTCAACGGTGCGGACTGACAAGGACCTTCGCGACGCGCTCGAGGAAGTCCGCGACGTCGCCGGAAAAATCCGCAGCGGTTGCTTTGACGCGACGCCGGGATTCGTCTGCAAGAGGTGTGACTTCGTTCCCATCTGTCCCGCGCACGAAGACGCGCTTTGAGAGAAGAGGCTCGCGTCCTGGGAGAGCGGTACAAGTGAAGGAGTGTGAGGAAATCCGAATCGGGGGGGTGCGGGAAATTTTGGCCGAAAAAATTCGGGGATGCATCACTGCATCCCCGGAAGTTTCTTTCAAAAAACTTTTGGAGAATCTTATCTCTTCTTTTTCTTTTTCTTCGGCATTCTATTCTCCTCCAAAATTTCCAAATGTTCCGCCAGACTCCTGGCGGAGCGCGTCTTCAGTCTCATGTATAGTGACAGCGTTTTCGCTTGTCAAGAGGAAAGTGAGTCGAAGCGCCGAGGAGAAGAAGGTGAAGACCGGTCCGGTAGCGACGCCGGCGTCAGCGTTCGGGCGAAGCGAAGGACGGGTCGCGGGCAATCCAGCGCATTCCGGGTCGCGCGATGCGGATTCGAATCTCGTGGAACCTGCCGCCGGCGGCAGCCGGAGCGAAACCGAAGGTGAAAGAATTGCGTGCCTGGTCGGTGAGGCCGAGAAGTCCCGACCCCGCGTCTCGATTTTGCATCTAAGGAAGGCGGTATGAGTATGAAGACCTCGAAAGGCTTTGCGGCCTCTTCTTCCGGCACGGTCGGAGACGCGCTCCGCCCGCTTATTACCTTGTGCCTGTCGCTGGCTCTTGTTCCGGTGCCCGCTCGAGGCCAGGAGCGTGAAAAAAACCCGCAGGCGCCGATCGGCACGCTGAAAGCATCCGTAGATCTCGTCAACGTTTACGTCGTCGTGAGGGAAAAGAAGGGGCGCCTGGTCTCCACCTTGAACAAGGAGGATTTTGAAGTTACGGAGGACAACGTCCCTCAGGAAATCCGATATTTCGCGCGCGCGACGGACACGCCCTTGACGCTGGGCCTGCTCATTGATACCAGCCCAAGCCAGGAACGGGTCCTGGCAGTCGAGAAGGAAGCGGGAAAAGAATTCATCCGCGATGTCTTGAGGCCGAAGGACCTTGCCTTCGTCCTCCATTTTGACATTGAGGCTGAACTGCTCCAGGACTTCACCGGCGACCCGCGCCTGCTCTCACGCGGCCTGGACGAAGCCGTGATCAACGGCGGCGGCCAGGGGCCGGTCCCATCCACCTTCCCTGGCACCGGCGGCGGCGCGACCCACCTCCATGATGCGGTGTATCTCGCTTCCGCCGAGCTGATGAAGAACGAGATCGGTCGCAAGGTGCTCATCCTCTTGACGGACGGCGTGGACCAAGGCAGCAGGATGAAAATAAACGCGGCCCTTGAAGCCGCGCAGAAGTCCGACGTCATCCTCTACTCGCTCGCGGTCATTGACCGGCCGTTCTACCGGGGTCAAAGTATGGGTTTCTCGGGGGACTCGGCGTTGAAAAAGTATTCGCAGGAGACCGGCGGGGAAGTCATGGAGGTGAAGCGGGCGAAGGACACCGCCGCGGCTTTCCGGCAGATCGCCGACGAGCTCCGCACGCAGTATTACCTCAGCTACGCGCCTTCGAACACACGGCACGACGGTTCCTTCCGCAAGGTCCGGGTGCGTGTGCGCCACGGAGACTACAAGATCCAGGCCCGCCGCGCCTACTACGCCCCGGCCGATTAATGCCGCTTCCGGCCTTGATGGAACTAATGGAAGGAGAGCGGCCCGCGTGATCCGCCAGCTTGCCGTCTTGCCTCTGTTTCTTGGCCTTCCTGCGCTCGGTGCGACGGCCTCGCAGACCCCCGAGCCCTCTCCAGCCACGCTGAAAGTTTCAACGGAGGTCGTCAACGTCCTGGCTGTCGTTCGCGACAAAGACGACCGGCTGGTCCCGGACCTGACCCGCGAAGACTTTGAGCTGAGCGAGGACAACCACGCTCAGGCCATGCGGTATTTCTCGCGAGAGACGGATACACCCCTTCTACTCGGCGTCCTGATGGACACGAGCGCCAGCCAGAAGCGCGTCCTGCCGGAGGAGCGGGAGCGAGCGAAGGCTTTCATCCGTCAGGTGATGCAGCCGCAGGACCAGGGGTTCGTCCTTCGCTTCGATCGAAAGGCAGAACTGCTGCAAGGCTTGACGAGCCACAGCAAGCTGCTCTGCCGGGCAATCGACAGTCTGGTGGAGACCGCACCCACGACGCACCTGTTCGATGCCGTCAAAACGGCGAGCGAGGTCTTGAGAAAAGAGGACGGACGCAAGGTACTGGTGCTGCTGACCGACGGTTTTGACACGCTGAGTCACACGCGCCTGACGACCGCGCTTCACGCCGCGCAGGAGGCTGACGCAGTGATCTATTGTCTCGCGGTCAGCGACCCGTGGACGGGGCTGATGCCTTTTTATCGGCTCCGCGCTCAAATCACTTTGAAGAAACTTTCTCGTGGGACAGGCGGCCGGGTGATTCGCGTGGGCCCGCAGCACGAGATGGCCCAGGCGTTCAATGAGGTCGCGGAGGAGCTTCCGACGGAGTACCTGCTCGGCTACACGTCGTCGAACGGGAAGCATGACGGAAAGTTCCGCAGGATAGATGTCCGGGCCTGCCACGGGACCTGCAAGGTCGAGGCGCGTCGCGGGTACTATGCCCCCAAGGACTGAAATGGAAGGAACGGGCTTGCGCGAGCGCGCGCCCGCATTTATTCAAACACGTTGCGCGGCGCCTGGCCGAGACTTTTTATTGGGGAGGAGCGAAATAGCCCTGCTTGGCTCGGACGTGCATCCCTTTTTCGCGCGGCTCGATGGTAATGGTTCGGAAGGTGCCGTCCCGGGCCTGGTTGGTGGCGACGTAAGCGAGGCTGTACTGGCTGCGCAGCTCGCGCGAGATCTCCTGAAAATTTGCGGCGAGGTCGGACGCTTCAAAGGGGAAGAAGGCCCGGCCACCGGTCTGCTCGGCCAGGTACTTCAGCACTTTGTCGCCCCGCGCCGAGATGCCGCTGCGATTGGTGCTGATCCCGTAAACAGTGACTTCCCCGCGCTGGGCCATGGCCAGGGCCTCATCGCGCGTGTGCTCGCTCTGGTTATCGAGGCCGTCGCTGACGATGATCAATACTCTTCGCAGATAAGGCTCAGGCGGGGGAAAGATCAGCATCTTCGCTTTGCACGCGAAGTATATCGCATCGTAGAGGCCCGTCCCCCCGCCGGCCTGCAGGCCGTGGATGGCGTTGGCGAGCTTTTCGACGTCCGAGGTATAGTCCTGCACCAGTTGCGACTCGACGTCGAAGGCCACGACGAAGGCTTTGTCCGTCGCCGGCCGCAGGGTTGTGTCGAGGAAGTCGATGGCCGCTTCCTGCTCGAAGTGCAGACGCGCGCGGATGCTGTTGCTCGTGTCAACCAGGATCCCGATGCGTAGCGGCAGGTTCGTTTCCCGGCTGAAATAGCGGATGGTCTGGGGCTTGTTGTCCTCGAGCACGCGGAAGTCGTCTTTTTCCAGATCGATCACTAAGTGATTTTTCTTGTTGGCGACGGTGAAGAGCACGTTCACCAGCTCGACCCGGACTTTGATGGGGCCGGACTGGCTCGGCGCGGCGTTCGGAGTCGCCGGCTTTTTCGCGCTATCCGCATCCTGAGCCGCGAGCGGTGCGTCGAGGGCGGCAAGCAGGAATACGAGGACCACGAACCGCTTCATTCTCCGGGTCTCCTTCCGGCTTTAAAAAATTATAGGGGGCGATTGCCGAGGCGTCAATGACGCAGAGATTTTCTCCGCAAGGCTCGTTTCGACTGAAAACAGAGAAATAAGACTTCGAGATTTCAGGAGCGGGCGGAAGCGCGGGGTTCGGTCGCCAGAGTCCCTGAAGTCCCCTTCCGCCACTCGAGCAGCTTCTGGAAGCGGCGCGGGAGGGCCTCGCGCACGCTGACTTCGCCTCGCTCGAATTTAAAGTCCAGGGCGCTCGCCCCGGCCAGGCCTTCGGTGACCAGGCTTTCGACGTCGAGCGCCTCCTCCGCGCGGTCGAGTTCTTCGGGGCTCGAGAAAATCGCCGGAGACTTCGGCATGAACCGCGGGCAGCAGTCCTCAAAGGGCTCGCAGGAAATCTCGTACGTGCCGATTTCTCGCGCCACGCGCATGATGTCGTGTTTATCGTCGCCTGCCAGGGGGCGGTAAACCGGCAGGTCCAGGACCCGGTCGACCGCGGCTATGTTGTGGAGGGTCTGCGAGGCGACCTGCGAAATGCTGTCGCCGGTGACAATGCCCAGCGCCCTTTCGATGCGAACGATTTCTCGGCCGATGCGCGCCATCATCCGCCGGTAGAGCAGGACGCGAAATCGTTCGTGGACGCTCGCCACAATCTTGCGTTGAACGGTGTCGAAAGGAACCAGGTAGAGGCGCGAGCTGAATTGATAAGGCGTGAGCGTGCGCAGGATTTCGATGGCGACGGGCTTCGAGGAGTTGCGCGAAGGCGAAGGAGTGCCGAAGAAGTGGACAAACGTGACGTGCGCTCCCCGGCGCATGACTTTGTAGGCCGCCACGGCGGAATCGAATCCTCCGGAGAGCAATGCCACCAGCCGGCCGCCCGTCGCCGCGGGAAGGCCGCCCGCCCCTTCCACGCGGTCGGCGTAGAGAAGCGCCGCGCCGGGAATCACTTCGACCCAACAGGTCGTCTGCGGGTCGTTCAAATTGACCTGCACGTTTTTCCCCAGACCGCGGAGGTGAGTCAGAATCTCGCGCCCAAGCTCCCGTTCGAGCGCCATGGAGTTCATTCCGAAGGCCGGGTCGGCGATCTTGGCGCGGACCGCAAACGTCTGCGGGTCCTTCTCCGCCATCAGTTCGCAGGCGGCGGGGGCGAGTTCGGAGAGGTCCGGCGAAATTTTTCGCGCCGGCGCGATGTAGGCGAGGCCGAAAATGCGCCGCAGGCGTTCGAGCATGGCCGGGATGGTGGTGTCGTCCTCGGGCGTCAGCAGCAACCGCTCCGAAACGTGCCGGAATGACTCGATGGGAAATTCTGCGAGGCTGTGCTTCACCGCGGCGGCCAGCCGGCTGACAAAAAAGTTTCTGTTTCCGCCCTTGAGCCAGATTTCGTGGTAGTGGAGAACCAGGACCCGGTCCATGAGCCCTCTCTGTTCGAGTGAATTCAGCATATCGGTTTTCATGCGCCCCCGCAAGCAACGGGAAGGCCGGGGCGGAGTTCCGGCAAGTGGGATCGTCCGATTTTGCTGTTGACGGTCACGTTATAATGGCGCTGGCCCGGAAGATGAAGGAACACTTCCTCGGAGCGAGATGACGCCTGGGATATCAGACCGTCAAAGATAAACTCGCGCGCGGCGAGACAGTGCTTCTCGACGGCGGAGTAGGCACGGAAATCCTCCGGCGGGGTGTGTA
>QHZM01000219.1 GCA_003224665.1 Acidobacteriota bacterium | reverse complement strand
GAGATGAGCGATAAAGGGCTTACTTTCACTGCGCGGCTCATCATGGAAGCGGTAAGTCGCGGCGTAAACGCCGTCAATCGCAATCATGCATTCCAGTCCACCGGCAAGGGGAGGCAGCGCCGACTCTGCTGTGCGAATTTCCTTGAGGAGCGTGCTGCGATTCGTAACTCGGATTTGGCGACCCAAGACGACGCCGCGCAATCCTTTTCCCGGGGGTTCGGCAATCGCGGCCGCCTCGTGGAGAGATAACTTTGCCTCGGCGGCAGCGCGCAGGAGGGCTCCGGCAAGAGGATGCTTCGAATATTGTTCGAGGCTGGCAACAAGGCTAAAGACCGTATTCCGGTCGAAACCGGGAGCAACCAGCTGTTCACTCAGTTGCGGCAAGCCATACGTCAATGTTCCGGTTTTGTCCAGGATGATAGTCCGGCAGGTATCGACCTGTTCGAGGACCGCGGGATCCTTGACGATGATGCCGCGCTTGGCGGCCAGGGAGATGGAACCGATGATGCTGACTGGAATGGCAATCAGGAGCGGGCATGGGGTTGCGATTACCAGTACGCTTAGAAACCGAATCGAGTCGCCGCTGGCAGCCCAAGCCGCCAGGGCAGCCAGCACGGCGAGCGGCGTGTAAAGCGCTCCCAGCCGATCGCCCAGGCGGCGAAGGCGCGGGCGGTTTTGCTCCGCAGCGCGCATGACCTTCATGATCTTGGCGTAGCGGGAATCCACCGCCAATTTCGTAGCCCGAATCGTCAGCGCAGCTTCACCATTGATGGCGCCGGACAACACCCCAGCCCCCGGGGTTTTTGAGATCCTGAATGGCTCGCCGGTGAGATACGATTCGTCCATTACGCTGTGCCCCTCAACCACTACACCATCGACGGGACAGGTCTCGTGGGGATAGACCACCAAACTGTCCCCGAGTTGAATGTCATCCAGCGGGACATCGCGAACCGTTTCGGCCAGCCTGCGGTGCGCAAGGTTGGGCATCCGTTTGGCGAGCGCCTTCAGCACCGAAGAAGCGTTGCTCACGGCATAGCTTTCCAGTGTGCGTCCGCCGGCAAGCATCAGCACGACGATGGCGCCCGCGAGGTACTCGCCGAGCACCGCGGAGGTCACGATGGACATTCCTGCCAGAAGGTCGGAGCCAAACTCTTTTCGAAAGAGTTTGACAGTCAGGGAGTAGACGAGCGGCGCTCCACCCAGCGCCAGCACCGCCAAAAGCGGGGCGTCGGAGGCGGCCTTCGGGGCTCCTGCGAGATATCGCAACCCAAGGTGAAGAGCGATCCCAACCGTGGCAAGAAGCGCGATGGCGCTCTCGAGAGATGAATAGAAGAGATTCCGCGTCTGTGCGCTTACCTTCGTCTTGGCCGTATCAGGCGAGCGTAGCCCGTCGGCTATCCTCGCGTCCACTTTGGACGCTTCCACCCATTCGCGCAGCACGCCTGGGCCTCCTTCCCTGGACCAGCCTTTTCTCACTTTGCCATCGACGCCTCCGGGCATCTGTGACGCCCGTCACAACGAGATGTGATGCTGCACCATGCGCGGCGGGTCCGCGAGACTCTTCACTCCCCGCTATAGATCAAGCGTCGAGATTCGTTGCAGGCAAAAAATGAGCCATCGAAACGCAGCGGTCTCCCTGCGAGTCATGGAGCACGTCGCCGGCGCGCTCGATGCCGCGTCCTGGTTCGGGTCCCAGTCCCACTCACGAACGGGAATCCCGCGTCATAGCCTCAACGTGACCGGGACCACTCAGGCCCGTGAGCCCGGTCACTGCGCCGGCTTTCGGGACGTAGGAAAATGCGGCGGTGAAAGACGAAGATTGGTGGCGGAGCCGGATCGAGCAAAGCTCGGGGCCCCGTTCGGAGCTGTTGGCTCTTGGGAGCCCCGCATAGGCTCTGTGGCTTCCCGCAGTACGCTCCGCCACCAGCACTCTTGGGGCGCAGCGCGGTCTCAGCATACCAGTGGGATGCTCCGGTGGATACTCCGGCGGTAGCGGTGTCCTTCTCCCCTCTCACGGGCAATAAAGTTAGCGCCGATCGTAATGTCCCGGTGTCTGTGATATCTCAGAAAGAGTAAGCCGACCCGCGAGGAGGCTTCCGACCTCCGCGTGACTTACTCCACTTGCTGCAAGTTCAAAGCGATTCGGACCCCGTTCACCAGAACTATGCTCTGATTGACCAAATCCTGGCTGGTGATTTCGGCTTCCGCAAATTGACGGAGGGGTCGAATCGGGCAGATGAAATCGGTCGCCTCTGAGGAGGCCTTAGAGGTTGAAGCAAGTCCGTTGAGGACCGTTATGTCCAGGGTATCGAATTCCTCGCCCTGGGGGACTTTCTCCAGAATGGACTTGAGGAGCGGTGCCAGGAAAAGATCAAAACTTTGCGCGGCCCGCTTGTAGATCGAAGTCGATTCTCTTTCGAAGCGCTCGGGATTGCGGAGCGTGAGCTGCAGGACAACGTGGTTTCGAAAGATCGCAAAAGAAGGCGGTGCATAGTCAACGAAGTGAAACTTCGCGAGGCCCTCTCTGACCAGTTCGTCAATTTGCGCCTTGTATTTCACCTGAAGACGGTCTGCATCGCCGGGGCTAGGCGCTGCTCCGGGCGCTGCTTGCACTTCGGCCTTGTCTGAACCCGGCTGGGGACTCGAGCCGGGCGAAGCAGGTCCCGCCGTCCCCATCGATGCCTTCGTGTCAGGCTTCTCGAAGCCCGCCCGGGGGTCTTCCTTGACGCTCGACAGGCGGCGGTCCGTGTTTGAGGTTGGGGTGGGGGCGGAGGCCGAAGCCCGTTCGGGCTTGCGCGGGACCGACCGTTCCAGTCCTTCCACGTCCAGCGGCTCACGCCCGCCGAGCGCGAGACCAAATGCTTTACCGCTCAGAAAGATTTCCGAACGATTCAGGACATCCTGCCGGTCTGAGTCATTCGAGAGCTTGGAGTAGCCGAGGGCGTCGGCCTTGCCGAGGACGACTACGAGGATCTCCTTCCCCTCATAGTCGTAACTTCGGTTTCGTCTTCGGACGTGATAGGAAATCTCGAACCCAACAGCATCGCAAGCCACCTCGGCGGGGATTTCCTCGGGGACAAGCTGAAGGATGGGAGCGATGACCTCGTTAAACGTACGGCTGGCGCGTTCGTTTTCCGTGAGTAGGTCAGCGTTGTACGCGGCGTTGTAATTGCCTGTGACCTTCAACACCAGCCGATCGTGGAATTTGACGAACTCCAGGCCGCGGGTGTCTGCCTCCGTCTGATGTTGAGGGTCGAGGCCCACGTATCGGCTGAGCAAGACCGTGAAGGGAAATTTTGTCGACCTGATAGCCCGATTCAACGCTTCGAGCTGCCGGAAATAGGTCTGTTCCGAAGCTTTAAGCTGAGGGTTGACAATCTCGCTGGGGCTGACCTGCCCAAATCCTGCTCGCATGCCAACCCACAGCAGCATCACCGGGAGCAGGAGGGCGGCAGGGGCACGAAAGCGGGAGAGAGAGATAAGATTTCGCCACTGCGCGTCGACGGCTTCGCGGAAACAGAGCCCTAAGGGCAGGTCATGACGAATAACAGGCTGACTCATATTCCCTCTGGTAACTCGACGCATCGTGGGTCGCGCTATTTCGTCGAATATCGAGGCCCGGGCCGTGCTGGCGGTCGATAAGGCGGTTGCGCAATAGCGCGGGCATACGCAATGATCGCTCGTATTTCCTCCTGCGCCAGCGTTTTGCCCCAGGGCGGCATTATGGGGGACTTGGCCATCGCGCTGCCACCCAGGGTGATGATATTTTGCATGAAGTCATCGCTCAAGCTGTTCAACGTGGCTCCGTCATTGAACAGGGGTGGGGGCGTCGCAAGATTATTTCGGTTGGAGGGTCCAGCGGGAGTCGAGTCCGCGTGGCACCAGACGCAGGTCTTATAAAACAGACGCTTGCCCTGGGCCTGCTGATAATTGAGGGGAATGACATGTTGCGGGTCGTTCCAATCCTGCTCCACATCGTAGGCTTCCCGAAATGGGTCCGGGGCGGTCGTCGCGTTCTTTTTCCGGCAGGCGGGCAGCGCAAGGAGGGTCGAGACCACGAGGACGGCGGGCAAAGCGCGCGCGTTCATCGTCCCCCCCCTTGCACGGCAGCCCCCCGCGCCCGCGGCTTGACCCGGCCGCTTTCCCGAAGCGTCAGCAAGTAGGCTGTCAAAGCCTTCACCTCGCCATCGGTGAAAGTGCGCCGCGGCTCAATCGTTCCGGGCACGAGGGCTTGCGGATTCTTCAACCACGCCTCAATCCACGAAGTCGTCATCCAATTCCCCACATTGCTCAGGTTGGGCCCGACATACCCTCCCGCAGATCCTATGGTGTGGCACGACTGGCACTGATACTTCACCTCATATAGCTGCTTGCCGACGGAGGCCAAGTGCGGCGTGAATTCTTTTTCGCCGCTGCCGGCAGCGGGGATCACCTCGGGACTTTGGAAAACCATACCGATGTAGTCGGCCAGAAGGGAGGCTTCTTGATCCGTCATGTTGAATTGCGGCATGCGCAACGTCAGCGTGGGGCGCAGAGTTTGCGGGTTTTTCAGGAACGCAATCAACCATTTCCGCTGGGCCCTGCTGCCTTCGTAGGAGAGATCGGGGGCAAGATCCCCGCCAAAACCGTTGAAACGGTGGCACACGGAGCATTGATAACGCTCGTAAACAGCGCCAAAAGCCCCCGCCGGATGAAACGTCGCTTGGGCGCGAGGAACTATCAACCGCGCCATCCCGCTCGCAGAGGAAGTCCCGGTCATGCTGAGCAGGGCCGTCGTGATCGCGTCAAGGTCTTCGGGCTTCAACTGATATTGCGGCATCCGCGCCGCAGGGTTGACGGACAGGGGATCGGTAATCTTCACCTGAAGATACGCAATCAGATTTCGAGGAATTCTCGCCTGCCCGAATTCGAGTTGTGAAACATTCTTGCCGCCCAAGCTGGAAAGATCAGGGCCAAAATCTTTCTGCGGGCTGACGTCCCGAATGACATGGCAACTCGCGCACCCTTTTTCCAGAAACAGCCGGCGGCCAAGCTGGATTTCTTCCGATTGCGGCGCGCCCAGTTTCGGAACGTCACTGAGAAGGTCGGGGTCGTTCAGTGTCGTGGTGATGTAATGCGTAACCTTGAAGAGATCCTCATCGGACCACTCGTACCGCGGCATCTGACTGTGCGGCAGATAGGCTTGCGGATTTCGGAGCCAGGCCGCCAACCAATCCTGGTTCACCTTGCTTCCGACTTTCGTAAGTTCGGGTCCGATGTCACCGCCAATCAATTTGGTTTCGCCGGCCCGGGTGACTGCGAGGGAGTGGCAGGTGGAGCAAAACATCTGGCGGAATCGGAGCTCGCCCTGCTCCACCA
>QHZM01000218.1 GCA_003224665.1 Acidobacteriota bacterium | reverse complement strand
TTGCGGGGCCGATCCCGCTCCCGACTGTCAAGAACAAGTATTGCGTCCTGCGCTCGCCGCATAGTGACAAGAAGTCGCGGGAGCAGTTTGAAATCCGGACGCACAAGAGGCTGATCGATATTCTGGAGCCGAACGCCACAACCATTGACGCCCTGACGAAACTCGACCTGCCGTCCGGCGTGGATATCGAAATCAAGGCATTCGGCAAAGAGCACACGAAGTAAGCGCCGGCCTGGCGGAGGTCTTGAGGAATTTGGTGGACGCGATACTGGGCAAAAAGCTGGGGATGACGCACATCTTCAAGGAAAACGGCGATGCCATCCCCGCGACCGTTCTGAAGGCTGGCCCCTGCGTCGTGGTCCAGCGGAAAAGCGCCGGCAAAGATGGGTACGAAGCGGCGCAGCTTGGGCTGGTTGAACTCCCTCCGCCGCGCAGGGTCACGAAGGCCATGGAGGGCCATTTCAAAAAGGCCGGTGCCAACCCCGTCCGGTTCCTGCGGGAGGTGCGGCTGAGCACTGCGGATTCTGAGGTGAAGGTTGGCGATAAAGTGCTGGTCGAACAGTTCAAGGTGGACGATTTCGTGGACGTGACCGGGATATCGAAAGGGCGCGGCTTCGCCGGTGTCCACAAGCGGCACCATTTCGGCGGAGGCGGCGCGGCCCACGGTTCAATGTTTCACCGGGCGCCCGGCTCCATCGGCGCGTCGGCATTTCCCTCCCGGGTGCTGAAAGGCACGCGCGCCGCCGGGCATATGGGCATGGATCAGGTGACGGTACGCAACTTGCGCGTCGTCCAAGTCTTGTCCGAAGACAATGCCCTGGTGGTCCAGGGAGCTGTCCCCGGGCCTACCGGCCGGTACGTGGTCGTGCGCAAAGCGAAGGCCCCGCACAAGTAAACAGGCTTATGGCGATAGTCGAAGTTAAAAACCTCGAGGGCGAAAAAGTAAGAGAGTTGGAGCTGGCGGACGAAGTGTTTATTGCCAAGCCCAACCGTTACCTGTTGTGGGAGGCCACCAAAGCTTTTCTGGCGACCCGGCGTCGCGGGACTCATTCGACGAAAAGTCGCGGGGAAGTGCGCGGCGGAGGGAAGAAGCCGTGGAGACAGAAAGGGACGGGCCGAGCCCGCGTCGGGAGCATCCGCAGTTCGCTGTGGCGGCACGGGTCCATCGCGCACGGTCCCAAACCCCGGAGCTACGCGTACGAGCTTCCGAAAAGAATGCTTCGGGGTGCCCTCCGGTCTGCGCTGGCGGCGAAGTTCCAGGAAAACAAACTGGTCGTGGTCGATCAGCTGGCGTTGCCTGAAACCAAAACCAAGTCGTTTGCCTCGTCGCTCGTCAAGTTGGGTTTGCAAAAGACGGTCTTGCTGGTGAATGACTCCTCGAACCGCAACCTCGAGCTTTCGTCGCGAAACATTGAGGGGTGCGAACTGGTGCGGCACCACAACCTCCAGCCGTATCATGTGCTCAGTCACGAGGGCTTGCTGATTTCGGAGGGGGCAATCAGGAGACTCCAGGAGTCCTTGCGATGAGCAGGAGCCCTTACCAGGTCCTCCAGAAGCCGGTGTTGACCGAGAAGAGCCTGTTGGCGAAAGAGCGGGCGCGAACGCTGTGCTTCCGCGTCGATCCTGGGGCGACAAAAGCGGAGATCCGGCAGGCCGTCCAGGCGGTCTTCAAGGTAAAGGTCGAGTCGGTGCGCACGGCCATTTTCCGCGGAAAGATGCGACGGAGAGGGCGGACGTTCGGCTACCAGCCCGAATGGAAGAGGGCTTACGTCAAGCTCAAAGCCGGCGAGAAGGTGCCGGAGTATTTCGAGAATGTCTAGTCGTGCCGCGGGGCGGCTCCGCGGGAGTTGCTGAGGGCGGAAATCATGGGCATAAAAACCTACAGGCCGTACACAGAAACAAGACGGTCCCAGACCGGGTTGACCTTCGAGGAACTCACCACTGCGGAGCCGCACAAGCCGTTGCTCGAGCCGAAAGTCCGGATTTCCGGCCGCAACAACCGCGGCGAGATCACGATCTGGCACCGGGGCGGCGGGCACAAGCGCCAGTACAGGATAATCGACTTCAAGCGCGACAAGATTGGCGTTCCGGCTCGAGTGACGACAGTCGAATACGACCCCAACCGGTCGGCCTTCATCAGTCTGCTGAGCTACGCCGACGGTGAAAAGAGGTACATCCTGCACGCTCTGGGGCTCAAAGTGGGAGACAAAGTCGTGTCCGGCCCCGACGCGGACATCGTGGTGGGCAATGCCCTGCCGCTGAGAAACATTCCGGTGGGCACGATGGTCCATAATGTCGAGCTCCGGCCGGGCAAAGGCGGGCAACTCGTCCGCACGGCAGGGGGTGCTGCACAGGTGCTGGCCAAGGAGGGCGATTACGGCCAACTGCGGTTGCCCTCGGGCGAAATCCGCATGGTCCACATGGATTGCATGGCCACGATTGGGCAGGTCGGCAACCTCGACCACGAAAATATTTCGATCGGCAAGGCGGGGCGCAAGCGCTGGCTCGGCATCCGCCCTACCACGCGCGGCGTAGCCATGAACCCGGTGGACCATCCCCTGGGCGGAGGAGAAGGGAAATCTTCCGGCGGCCGGCACCCGACGACGCCCTGGGGCCAGCCGACGCGCGGTTACAAGACGCGCAGGAATAAAATCTCCGATCGATTCATCGTGGGGCGGCGCGAGAAGAAGTGAAAGGAGCGGGAAGTGGGAAGGTCGCTGAAAAAAGGACCGTTCGCCGATGAGCACTTGATAAAGAAAATCGAGCTGCTCAACCGGCGGTTTGAAAAGAAGGTGATCAAGACCTGGTCTCGTCGCTCGACCATTCTGCCGGAGATGATCGGTCACACGATTGCTGTCCATAACGGCAAGAAATTTATTCCCGTATACATCACGGAAAACATGGTAGGACACAAACTGGGTGAATTTTCTCCGACGCGCACCTTCAAAGGACACAGCGTCAGGATCGCTGCGGAGAGGGCTGCCGCGGCGGCTGCTCCGCCGGCCGCGGGCGCGGGTCCCGCACCCGGCGCCCCGCCTCCCAAGCCGGCCGGACCGCCGGCGGGCGGGAGCACGACGTGAGAAATTTTTGAGGCTGAGTCAAGCGGATGGAAGCACGAGCCACGGCAAAATACATCAGGGTCTCGCCGCAGAAGGCGCGGCTCGTGGTTGACCTCATCCGGGGAAAAAACGCCGGCGAGGCCATGAACATCCTGCACTTCACGAAGAAGCGCGTGACGCGCGAGATCGAAAAGGTCCTGCGTTCGGCCATTTCGAACGCCGAGCAGAAATCGGAGAATGTGGACGTGGACCGGCTCTTCGTAAGCCGGGCCTACGTGAACGACGCGCCGCGGCAGAAGCGGGTCCGGCCCGCGCCCTTCGGCCGCGCCTATCGCTACCAGAGGCGCATGAGCCACGTTACGGTTGTGGTGGAGGAACTCCAGGATTGACTGGACCCGGAAACGAGCCGGGCGATTTGAAGAAGTCAAGTCGCCACACGGGCTCTCCGGGGCGATGAAGAAGGAGGCAAGAAGTGGGTCAGAAGGTTCACCCGTACGGGTTTCGTCTGGGCTACAACAAGACCTGGAAGTCGCGCTGGTTTGCGAAGAAGGAATACTCGGAGTTTTTGCACGAGGACTTGAAGTTGAAGAAGCGGCTCAAGGATCAACTGCGCGCCGCGGGCGTCGCCTCCATTGAAGTGGAGCGTCCGGGGAACAAGCTGAAGATCACTATCTATACCGCCCGACCGGGGATCATCATCGGCCGCAAGGGCGCGGAGATTGACCGGCTTCGCCAGGAAATCCAGAAGCGAGCGGGGCGCGAGGTGTTGCCCATCAACATCCAGGAAGTGCACCGGCCTGAACTCAACGCGCAACTGGTGGCCGAATCGATCGCCCTGCAGCTCGAAAAACGCGTGGCTTTCCGGCGCGCGATGCGCAAAGCCGTGGACTCCGCGCTGCGGTTCGGGTGTAAGGGAATCAAGATTCGTTGCGGAGGTCGTTTGAACGGGGCTGAAATCGCCCGCTCGGAATGGTACCTCCAGGGGCGCCTCCCCCTGCACACGCTGCGGGCGGACATCGATTTCGGCTCCGCCGAAGCCATGACCACCTACGGCGTGATCGGCACGAAGTGCTGGATCTATAACGGCGAGATTCTGGAACGGAAGCAAACGCGTGAGAAACCTGAGGTCGCGATCGCGGCCCCGGCTTCCTAGTTCCGTTCCAACTATTTGGAGCACTTTCCGTGCCCAGCGCTTTCGAGCATTCTCGAAAGGCCTCGGCTTAGGCGTTTCGGCCCATTAAGTTGGAACGGCACTAGAAGCCGGGCCGTGCCAAGACCCGAGGCGCCGCATACCTGGCGGAGAGCGCCCGGGGAAAGTCGCCGCTTTGGATCGTTGGTGTAAAGAGCAGACCTTATGTTGATGCCGAGCAAAGTGAAATACCGAAAGCAGCAACGGGGGAGAACTCGCGGCAAGGCCTGGCGCGGCTCCCAGCTCGCTTTCGGCGACTACGGCCTGAAGGTCTTGCAGCCGGGATGGATCACCGACCGACAGATCGAAGCCAGCCGAGTGGCGATCATGCGCTTTGTCAAGCGCGGCGGGAAAGTGTGGATTCGGATTTTTCCAGATAAGCCGGTGACCAAGAAGCCGGCCGAGACTCGCATGGGAAAAGGGAAAGGAGCACCCGAATTTTGGGTCGCGGTCGTCAGGCCCGGACGAATTCTATTTGAAATGGAAGGCGTCTCGGAGGAAGAGGCCCGGGTGGCCCTTCGGCTGGCCAGTCATAAGTTGCCGCTGGCCACTCAATTTGTGGCCCGCGCCGGCGAATTGTAAGGGGGCGCAGGAGCGATGAAAGCGGAGAAGATGCGGGAATGGTCGGTGGACGAGTTGCGGGTCAAGGAACGCGAATATTCCGGCCAGATGTTCCGGCTTAGATTCCAGCTTGCCGGAGGCCAGACGGACACGCTTCCGAAAATTCGCGAGCTGCGAAAGGATATTGCCCGGGTGAAGACTCTGATCCGCGAGCGGGAACTGGAGGCTTCGGAATTACCGGATAAAAAGCGATGACGAGAAGGCGACAGGAAAAGATCGGGGTTGTGAGCAGCAGCAAAATGAAGAAGAGCGTCGTGGTCACGGTGGAGCGGCAGTTCATCCACCCGCTCTATAAGCGTGTGGTCCGGCGGTCGAGAAAGTTTATGGCCCACGACGAGAAGAGCGAGTGCAAGGTGGGCGACGTGGTCCGGATCGAAGAGACGCGTCCCATGAGCCGCAGAAAGCGCTGGCGGGTGACG
>QHZM01000217.1 GCA_003224665.1 Acidobacteriota bacterium | reverse complement strand
CCGGGTAGTGAGGTCCCCAGCCCCAGATGTTGACGCCGCGCGGCGAGGCGTCGGCATGGCCGCACAAGGTACGCTCGTCGGCGAGTTCCTTCTTGAGGTAAGAGTCCTCGTGGTCAGCGAGAAATTTCTGCGCCGTCCCGACATCGATTTTCCCTCTTGATTCCTTCATGAGCTGTTCCCAGCGTTTGCGGCGCGCGTTGGGGGAAGTCTCGGGGTTGCCGGGATCAAACTTGGTGTCCTGGGAGATCACCTGCGGATCGCGGGCGAAGTTCGAACCGACGAGGTACCCGTCTTTGGTCCGCCAGACACGATGGGCTTTCAGTCCAAGCTCGAACTGGGCGATCTCGCCGGTCCTGCGGTCGCCGAGCAGCCAGTCGTTGGCGTATCCGCCGTTGTTGCCGTCAAGCATGATGCGCACGTAATCGTCGATGGAATTGGCGTACTGGAGCGCTTTACGCGAGCGGACGAATTCCGGCTTGCCGTTCGGGTCCCAGCCCGCGAACTGGGTGATGGTAGTCTCCGTCACCATCATGCCGGCGGAGTTCACGCCGAAGTCGTCGTCGCTGGTGATGACCCCGGGGAAGCCGTCCATGAAGATGTGGTACCCACGCTCGGGGACGAGGTCGAAGACGATCCTCCAGCGTTCGCCGTCGAGGTAATTCGTCCAGTTGTTATGGGCGATGACGATCTGACGGCCCCGCGTGTAACTCCCTGTGGCGACGAAAGCGCTGCAATTGCCCGGACTGAGAAGGCGGGGCGCGCTGGCCACCTGATGCTGCGCGTTGTACCAGGGGACGTAATAGTCCGGCAGCTCCTCGAAGGCGTTCAGCGCGACGACGTCGTCAATCCCCAGCGAGACGCCTCGGGCTTTGACCCCTTCGACGATGCCCTTCAATTCTTCCTGGTACTCCGCGTCAATCTTCGGCCAGAGCATTTCGCGGGCCGCTGTGCGGAAAAACTCCCAGCCGCGCTTTGAGTTGTGCGTGTCGATCAGCTTGATGGCCTCGAAGGCGTCGGCAATTTCCGGCGCGAGCAGGTACCCGTGCTGGAAGCCGATCTGTCCGGGTGCCCCTTCAAGGTGCAAATAAATCCAGCCGCCTTTTTCGAACCGGTAAGCGCCGGCGAGCCGCGGGTCGGCAGGCGCGGGTTCTGCTGCCCCCTGCGAGGCCGTGACTTGCCCTGGACTTGCCTGGACCACTTGGCGGCCGCGGGCCGATCTCGCCGCGAGCCCTCGCATAGATCGAGACGAGAGGACGACCCAGAGCGGCAAGAGAAGCGCGAGAACGACGACGAAGAGGACCATGGCCAATCTGAAAAGCTTCCGTTCGTCTTGCATAGGTCGCCCTCCTCGAGAGCCGCGGGGGGACGCAGGCGCTTGAATCTCGTCCCGCCGGTACGTATTTTATCCGCGCGCCCACTCGGCCTGGGCCGCGCCGG
This sequence comes from Acidobacteriota bacterium, assembly GCA_003224665.1. Classification (GTDB taxonomy): domain Bacteria; phylum Acidobacteriota; class Terriglobia; order UBA7540; family UBA7540; genus QHZM01. Next base: position 3,638 of record QHZM01000217.1, on the reverse strand, counting down.
ACTCCCCGCGAAGGAGTCTACTCTCGCCCAAGGCCGCCTTCAACGGCGACTCAAGGTCATTCCGCTTTGTTGGATTAGCGTGGGCCTGAGTGGACGATCTTAGAACTCTCCCGGCGAGCGGCCTCGTTCTCGCCTCAAGGCGATCTCGACGCTGCTCCTGTAACTCCTGCCCCGCCTCTCTCCTCGGGTCCGGTTCGAGCTACCGATCCCGGCGCGGCCTGGCAGGGCGATTGGGTTTCGTCTTTTCTCCCAGGATTTCTTTCGCGTCATCAGCCTTGTAAGGGAGGAGTTTTGTAGTCTGCGGCCGGATCGTGCTGAGGAAAATATCCACACGGCGGTTGCTTGCTAAGACGAGCCCGCGCAGGTCCCGGAGAATCTTTCGCCTTTGGTCTTCCGAGAGGTCAGGATCTTGCTCTCCCAAGCGCCGCACAGTTTCCTTGTCCAGGTTACGTTCCTTCCCGAATGCGACGGCCTCAATATTTTCCGCGCGGATTCCTTGTTCGAACATGAAGATTTTGACGCGGACGGCGCGGCGTTCGGAAAGGGCCTGGTTGTACTCCGCCGAGCCACGCTCGTCCGCGTGACCTTCCAGGATGAGGTGAGCATCCGGGCGGAATTCCAAGTACTTTTTGAAATTGCCGGCGAGCTCCGCCAGCATGCGCTGCTGGCTGGGCACGAGTCCCCCAGTCGGATCGCCCTCAGAAGGAAGACCTGTCGGAAAATAAACGCTGTTCGTGGAGAGAGAGGTCTCCAGCGCGGGGTCAACGGGACTCTTCTCCGCCTCGATCGATCCGATGATATGCAACGTCGCCGTGCGGGTCTCGGATCCGCCACAGGGGTTGGTGGCCGTCAATGTGAACGTCAAGTTTTCATTCACCGGGCCAGGGTCGGTCTTTTCGGGGATGGCTTGAACCGTCCGCGTACCGGTGGCGGTAATCGAGCCGATCCGAGTGGCGTTCACAGAACCCACTCCATTGATCGAAACCTGCTCGGCGTTCGACGTAGACCAGGACAGCTCCGCAGACTCTTGGTCCACCTTGATTCCCACGCGCTTATGGTGGACCTCCTCAGGCGAAAAGTGCAGTTCCGCCGTGATCGCTTTGTTGACGCTCACCGTGGCACCGCTCTCCGAAAGGCCGCCGGGGCCCGTGGCGGCGAGCTTGTAAGTCGTTGCCGCGTTCGGTCGAACGGATCGATCTCCGGTGGTTGGGACGGCGCCCAAGCCGCTGATTTCGGCCTCGCTCGCCCCGGTGGTCGTCCATTCCAGTTCAGTCGATTCGCCGCAGTTGATACTCGCCGGCCTCGCGGAGAGGTTCGCGGTCACCCGCCTTACCGCGACAGTGACGCTTCCACGTCGCGCCATGAATGGCGGAAGGGACTTCAGCCGTTCACCGGGCGCTCAGCTTGTTCTCGCCTGCTCGCCGTTCCGGTTGAGGTTGATGATGACCCCTTCACTCGCGTTGACGGTGACGGAGCCGGAATAAATTTCCGCGTTGTCGCCCGGGTGCAGGACCGAAATTTCGTACTTCCCCGGCGGAACCAGGAGTTCCCGCTTCCCGCCGTTGAACTCCCCCACGTGCCCGACGAAATGGTCAAGCACCTTCCCATTGAGCAGCACAACGGAACGACGTGGACCCTTGAATTGAATCCGGCCCCACGGGCCTGAGACTTCGCCCGGGTCGGACTCAAGCGCAACCGAAAGCCGAGTCGCTTTCCCCGGAGCGATCGTGAACTTCTGGGTTACGGTCTTGTAGCCGTAATTACGTAAGGCCAGGGTATGCTCACCCGGGCTTATCTTGAATCGGCCGCCGCCGTCGCGCTGCGCAATCCCATCAATAAAAACATACGCCTGCTTGGGAGTGACGCGCAGCGCGAGCTTGCCATCCTTCGACATCAAAGGCGTAGCTGCTGACAGGACCAGGAATATGAGGCCAGAAACTGCAGAACGCCGTCCTTCCATTTCGAGACCCCCAGAAGTTTCAATTAACGCGCAACGGCCGCCGCCTCATGCCATTTTACCAGACTGTTGGCAAGACGGCTGGCCAACGAGGTCAAATGAAAGAAAACAATCGAGGGAGAGGGTGGGATTTTCTTGCAGGATTGTCCGGTTGGGGCTGATCCAACGGGCTGTAAGAATACATTGGCGAACGGTCGCGCAAAAACCGCGTGGTTCTGATACGCCTTTCCCGAGTCTACAAAAGGGCCCGCTCGTGCCGGAAGGAAACGGAGTCGAAACCGAGCGCGCTCGTAGCCGGCAAACTGTAGACACGCCTGTTGGATTTGGGTAGTCTGAAAGAAAACCGCGAAGGGGGAAAATATGCGGCGAGCATACTGGATTACGCCTGCACTGCTTAACTGTGGCCTCATTCTCTTTGGCCAGAACCGGTTCGACGAGGCTAGGGAACGCGCACTGATACAGGCCGTTCTCGACGCCCATGGGGCTGCCTGGACGAAAGGCGATGCCAAGGCCGCCGCTGCTGTCATGACTGAAGACTCCGATTGGGTCTCATCGGACGGCTCGGTTGTAACCGGGCGCCGCGCGATCGAAGCCGCGCATGTGGAACTTCTCACCGGCAGTGGCAAGGGCAGCCGACATTCGCACCCTGGTACGCCAAAAATCCGGTTTATCCGGCATGATGTGGCCATCGTTGATGGCGATAGCTTAATGGGAGGCTTTTGCGATAAGGACGGGAAAGAGCTCCCCGCACAGCTATCCTGCTACACTGCCGTATTTGTGAAAGAGGACGGGCGATGGCTGGTCACGGCATTCCGTTCCCTGCCCCAAGTGAAACCCAGTACGAGCGCGCACTAACTTCACCAGGCGCTCCGGTATACTTCTCTCTCGCGCCTCGTAAGATCTGGGCCGGTGGATAGCGGTTTCAGCGCTGCCGCCTGCACCGGCTGTCACCAAGACGCGGCCAGACTGGCCGCGTTGACTTCCATTCACTCGCATCCTAACATGCCGGGCCAAAGCTCAATGAATAGCGTCTGATTTTATCGTTCTCGGTCGTTTCGACCTCAGGTCATGCGCGTGAATAGATGGCTCGCTCTCACACTTAAATTGTCAGCGACGGTGTTGATCATGCTTTTGGCGTACATGGTCAGCTCCGTTGTCCCCGCCCTCGCTCTGCGAGCCCCTGCCAAGGCGCAAGAATCGCACCCGCAAGCCGGATCGCTCCTCCTTGATTTGTTGCTGGTTTCATTCCTGCAAGCGGGGATTCTGTCATTCATTATTCTTCGCTCCAAGTGGGCCGGCCGGAAGCTGATGGGGGCTACCATTCTCCTATTCTATGGCGTGACGACCGTGACCACGCAGCTTGAGTCGATTGTTTTTCTGCCGACGAAAATGCCTCGCGGCATGATTCCAGCGCTGTTCCTTATGGGAGCCGTTGTAGCGATCGTCTTTGCGCCGTCGGCCGTCCTTATCCTGGGCGGGGCCAAGGCCAAGGAGCAGATGCCGACCTCCGATACCCGGTTGGCGATGCCCGCCTCCGAATGGGCCTGGAAGCTGGCCGTCAATGTGGTCGTATACGAGGCACTGTATTTTGGCTTCGGCTACTTTGTGGCCTGGCAAGACCCGGCGGTTCGGGAATATTACGGCGGGACCGATCCCGGATCATTCTTGAAGCAGATCGCCG
>QHZM01000546.1 GCA_003224665.1 Acidobacteriota bacterium | reverse complement strand
TTTCCCTTCACGGTGCGGTCGTTGGACTTCTCCAACACGTTCTCGACCAACCCGCGTCCGGACCGAACCTGTAGCGGCGTGGGCAAGAAGACCATCAGCAGTTGGTTTGATACGAGCTGCTTCACGATCACGACGCTCCAGGCGGCTCAGGGCGCGGGTACCCCGCGCTTCGGCAACTCGGGGCGAAACATTCTCGACGGACCCGGACTGAACAACTGGGATTTCAACTTGATGAAGAACTTCGGCCTCAGTGAGCGTTTCAGGCTGCAGTTCCGCTTCGAAATGTACAACATGTGGAACTACGCGCACTTTGGGCCGCCCGCAACGCGGGTCGGAAGCTCGACTATAGGCAGGCTCACGAGGGCCGGCGAGCCGCGCGACATCCAGTTCGGCTTAAAGCTGACCTTCTAGGCAATCCGGGGCGCACAGCCGCACGCCTAACAACCCTCCGTTCCGGGCAGCCGGGACGGAGGGATTTTTGTTTCTGAGGGGCTCGGGAGCCCATGAGATGTTCCCCTACCGATGGCGGAAAGGAATAGAGTCGAGCAAGCCTTTGCCTTCTTCGATGACGAGGATGTGGTCGGCAGGAAGGTTCTTGAGCGTGTCAGCGCGTCCGCTGGGCCAGCGGACTAGCATCTCGTCGATGGAAGTGGACGCGCCAAGACCGAAATGGCACCGCGCATCAGAAGCCGAAAGGTAGCTGCCGCAGCTCCGGACCTCGTCCCACTGGACCAAATCGCCGGCGCGGACTTCGAGCCGGGCTCCGTAGCCGTTGCGGTTGCTCTCCCGCCCGATGGTCTTGACCAGGATAGAGTGGTTCGCCCCAGAGCGCGCGTTGCGCAGCAGGTCAGGAGTTGAATCGAGGTTGGTCACCAGGATTTCAAGCTGCCGCAGGTTGCGGAACAGAAAGTTGCGCTCGGCATAGGTAATGCCGGTGCTTGTGGAGTCCACCTCCGGGTTGACGTGGCCGTTGGCGACGAAGATGTCCTTCCAGCCGTCGTTATCAAAATCCAGGAATTTCACCCCGAAGCCGAGGTACGGCCAGCTCACTTCTCCGAAGCCGGACGGAAAGGCAACATCCGTGAACGTTCCGTCGCCGTTATTGCGGTAGAGGTTGTTGGCGTCGTCGGAGAAATTCGTCTTCACGAGATCCATGCGGCCGTCGTTGTCGTAGTCGGCGGCGTCCACGCCCATGCCGGCCTGCTCGCGGCCTTCTTCGCTGACCGCCACACCCGCAGCTAGACCGACGTCAGTAAAGGTTCCGTCGCCGTTGTTGTGGTAAAGCATGCTGGGAGTGGAGTCGTTCGCGACGTAGAGGTCCAGCTTGCCATCGCTGTCATAGTCCGTCCAGAGCACACCCAGGCCGTAGTAGGCCTGCGGATCGATGCCGGCGCGCGCGGTGACGTCCGTGAAGGTGCCGTCGCCGTTGTTGCGATAAAGGATGTCGCGTTCGCCCGGCAGCCCGCGTGGTCCGCAGTAAACGGGGAGGCCGCGATAGAAGCAGAAGCGTGTGGTAGAGCGCGTTACCGCCGTAGCAGGTGATGTACAGATCGTCGTAGCCGTCGTTATCGTAGTCACCGACGGCCACGCCGAGGCCCCAGCCCGCGCGCTTCAGGCCGGCGCGCGCCGTCACGTCCGTGAACGAGCCGTCCCTGTTGTTGCGGTAGAGCCGGCAGCCCGTGCTCCCGCCCGCGCGCCAGTCTTCCCAGGAAGTGCTGTTGACGAGAAGCAGGTCGGGGTAGCCGTCGTTGTTGTAGTCGATCCAGGCGACGCCGCCGGCGAGGGATTCGATAATCTTGCGCTTTTGCCTGTTCCCTGAAAGCAGCGTGAAGTGGATGCCCGACTGGCGCGAGACTTCAGTGAAGCGAGGAAGGCTTCCCGGCCCGCTTTGGGGCGTTTGCGCGGCTCGGGTCGGGGCGGGAGAGCACGGCCCCTGCCCGAAAGTCCACAGCCCCGCCGTTGCGAGTCCGGAGCGCAGTAGGTTTCGCCGCGAAGGGTCGAAAGCGTGGGAGCGGCCTCGGCGCCGGTCGCCGCTCATGGAGAATCACTCGAGGCCGAGCCGCCCGCTTGGCCCGCCTGGGATGACCGGCTGCGTGCGAGGAGCTCCGAAAAGAGCTTGAACTCGCGCTGCGCCTCGCCGTGCCTGCCGGCGGCCTGCAAAGCCTGCGCCAAGCCGTAACGCGCCCGGATCAGCGTGGCGTCGAGGACGAGCGCTTGGCGAAATTCGGCTTCCGCGGCGTCGAGTTTCCGTTGCTTCAAATAGGTCCGGCCGAGTTCGAAATGCGCTGCGGCATTCTCCGGATTGCGCGCGAGTGCCTGGCGCAGCAAAGCCGCGGCTTCGGTCACCCGACCGCGCTCGAGCTCGATCGTGCCGGCTCGCACATAGGCGTCCTCAAGGGCAGGGTTCAGCTCAATTTCCTTGCGGAATTCTTCGAGCGCCTCTTCCTTCCTGCCCTGGGTCATTTCGGCGTAGCCCAAATCGTGGTGGGCCATGGGAAGGCTGGGATCGAGCGCCAGCGCCCGCCGAATTTCTTCCTTGGCTTGGGACGTCCGGTTGGAA
>QHZM01000216.1 GCA_003224665.1 Acidobacteriota bacterium | reverse complement strand
AAGGTGTGCGTATGGGGATATGGGGCGATCACCTGTTGGAGACAGTAGGGGGCAACGGCTTGAGGAAAAGGACGAGTCCCACGGGTTATCGATATGAAATCCCAGGCGCCCTCTCGCCGGACCTGGTCAAGGAGCGAATCCCGAAAGATATCCTCATTTTCAACTGGTTCTGGAGCGAAGATTATCCGGACCTGGGCGAGGCCAACGATATCGCTCTCGCGGATCGGGACTTCGACCAGGTCTACGGGAACTTCACACCGGAGATCCGGAATTACGACCGGCGCAGCAATCGTTCGGGTGTGCTCGGCGGGGCGCCGTCGGCTTGGCTCGCGACCACAGAGTACAGCTTTGGAAAAGATCTGATTTACGACTTCGTCGGAAGTGCGAGCCTCCTCTGGTCCAAGCAATCGCTCCCGCCGGAGCAACTTTCGCGCATTGTGCAGGAGAGAATGCCGGAGATTCGCCGGAGCTTTCGTGGTGTGGCGTTGCCGAGCGAGGACGGCGAACCGGTCGCCGGTGTGAAACTAACTAGCTTGCGGACCAGTTCGACCAAACTGACCTCAGCTCTGGATCTTCGCCTCAAAACCGGTCGCGTTACGACCGGAAGCCGCGTGTTCGAACTCGCAGGGAATGTGAAGCCGGCGCGGCCCACCGAAGAACCTATCCCGGTTGGTGAAGATGCGAGCAGCCTGATCTTCCTGCACGCCTCCGCGAAACCGGCGAATAACCAGCCGGGACACCGCTACATCTACAACTTTCCCGACACTGCCGATCTGCTCGGTTGGTACGAGGTGGTTTACGAGGATGGTTTCGTGGCTACCGTCCCCATCCGTTACGGAGAAAACATCCTTGCGTGGAACGGGGATCGAAGCCATGAGCCTTCCACATATTGCTATCGGGCCGACCCGGTTGACTGCAGTGCAGAGAAGGAGGGCACGGCAACCTTCTTTGCCTTTGAATGGGCGAACCCCCGGTTCGGCAAGCCGATCAAGGAAATCCGTCTGAAAGGGTCTGCCGGATTCAAAGATACCCGGGGGCGTGTCATCCCCGACAATGCGGTCATCCTGGCGGCTCTCAGCATTACGAAAAAGAGAACCTACCCCGAACCCGTCAAGGCAAAGACTTATCAGGAGAAGGCTGCACCGGAGTAGAGACTGGACTTTGTTATGAAAATCGGTGTTCTTGGGCTTTGGTTTCATGGGGAGCACGCACATCAATGCGATGGCGAGCATCCCTGATGCAAAACTGCGCCCAGTCATGGACGTGAACGAAACACAGCTCTCCGGCGATCGGATTGTCGAGAACGGCGTTCACAATCTCGACCTCTGCAACTGGATCGCGAACAGCCGGCCGGTCAGCGCCTATGGCTTCGGCAAGACGTACCTCCCGAAGCCCAAGCCTCCGGGTGAGGAGTACTGGGTGTTTCCGTGTGATTTTTGTAGCAGGAGAGTATGGATGACCAATATCTCTGCTCGATCAGCACGAGTGAGGGCGATTGTGGCACTCACACTTCTCTTGTTTGCTCCTCTGGTGGTCCAAGCCGCCGAGGAGCGCCAGCCACTGCCCTATCGCTTCTTGCTTGTCATTTCCAATCAGTGCAAAGATCCGGCGAGTTACCTGATCGAGGGCGGGGGAGAGTTTCAAGTGATCGCGACCCTCTTGAAGACCTGGGGCCTTCCATTTGAGATCCTTCGGCTCGATCAGCAAAGGCTCGATCGTTACCATCTGATCGACCGGGAAGGCCGCCCCCTCTATGGGACCATCATCTGGGATGCCGATCCATCCGGGCTGCAAGGGAAGGACCTGAGTTTCCTGCCATCGCTGGTGAAGGATTTCGGAGTGAATCTCGTGATCCTCGGCGACACCGTCTCTGCGCCTGAAGCCGCGAATCTTGCCGGGTTGGATTACATCAGCGAGTACCGGTTGGGCGACGGCTTGACGTTCGCGGGCGAGCATTTCATCACGCGCGGGCTCGCGGGAAGCGCGAACGATTTTCTCGCGGGCACGGGATGGGAGATCTCCGGGAGTAAGGTCGCCCTGAAGGAAGCGACCGTACTGGCGAAACGCGCGCATCTGCCGTTCCTCACCGTGCGGGAGTTCCCCGAGGCCGGACGCGTGGTCTGGTTAGGGGCCCACCGCGGCAGCACTCAGATTTCCACGCAGATCGTGCGGGACCTTTTCAAGCGTTCTCTCGTCTGGGCCCAGGGCTACGCGCTTTACGCCGAGTATCTGAAAAGCATCATCCTGTTCATGGATGACTTTGGTACGTCGGACAGAACCTACCTGCCCTACTGGCATTACCGTACCCTCAACGAAGAGGACATCCGCAAGGGACTCATCGAGCCTTTGAAGCGGCACCATGCCGTGCTGAGCCAGGATGTTCTCACCGGCTACGTGGACCGCAAAGCCCGGCGCATCGTGAGCCCCTGGAAGCAGCAGGTCATCGACGAGATCGATGGGAAAACGCTCCACGACTACGTCTCCGCCAAGCGCGGGCTGGACGCCGGTCTGCGTGAGGCGGTGTTTGAAATCCAGTGTCACGGATATACCCATATGCTGCCGGACCTGGAGTCTCCTCCCGGACCCTTCTGGACGGCCCCGATGGACGGGACCGGGACATTGGGCTTCGACGTAGAATTTGGCGATGAGCTGCGGAACAAGGAAGTTCCCGCGATCACACAGAAGTTTCTCCTGTCACGAGGTATCGAGAACATCCGCAAAGACTTTGGCGTGACGCCCCTGTTTGTCATCAACGGAGGAGGCGCCTGGTCCAAGACGTATCCGAACAACAGCCCGCGGATCGCCGCGGAGATGGGTTTCGGATTGTCAAACTTCGGATCGCCTGGATATCTTGGAAGGGATCTTGTGATATCGCCTATGGAACCGGTAGTTCAGCGCACGACCTGGACCTACGACCGAAAGTTGACTGGCGCTGACATCCCATGGACCATCGACGCCCCCTATTTCATCATCTTTCACGACCGGGACCTGTCGTTGGATATCACCGCCGCTGAGCGCCTGCTGACGAGCCTTGGCGACGGAGTTCGCTACTTGTCGGCGAACGAGTACTGCGGGTATCTTCATGCCCGGATCGAGCGGGCAGACGAAACCGGTCAACCGCTCTCCCTGGCCATTAACTACGACGACCACTACTGCCAATATTTCGCTACGCACGAGTCCACCTGGATCTTGCATCTGTCTGATGAAACGCGGAGGGAATTAAAGAACGTAGTCCCTGAGAAGCAGACCATTACTCTCCCAAAGGGCCTCGGACGTCATGTTGTGAACGTTAAACAGGCCACAAAGTAGGAGGCTTTCCTCATGGAAACGACCGCAGCAAGTCAACCATCCGCGTCACCGCCGTCGCCGTCGCCCGCCTCCGCGGAAGCCTCCCAGCCTGTCACAAAGCGGCTCATCTCTCTGGATGCTTTTCGTGGCTGGACGATGTTCTGGATTGTCGGGGGCGGAGCCATTATGGCCGGTTTACAGGCTCTCGGGCACAATCCGGTGATCGACACCATCGTCTATCAACTGGGCCATACGCCGTGGCAAGGGTTGCGTTATTACGACCTGATCTGGCCGTCGTTCATGCTGATGACCGGAATGTCCCTGCCGTTCTCGTACGCCAAGCGCTCGCTGACGCAGACACACGGACAGATCTTCCTGCGGGTCTTCCGGCGGGCGCTCGCCCTGTTTCTGCTGGGCTCGATCAGAGAATCCGTAAATCTGAAGCATCCGCACCTGGTGGAATTGAGCAGCGCGCTGCAGCCTATAGGAATCGCTTACTTTTGTGCATTCCTGCTCGTGCGCAAGTCGTGGCGCTTCCAGGCCGCTGTCGGCGCCTCGATCCTGGCCGGGTACGCGCTCTTGCTGGCATTCGTCCCAGCCCCGGGCGTTCCGGCCGGCAGCTATCAACAAGGCACGAATCTGGTGGCGGCCGTCGATATTGCTGTGCTGGGACGGACTCACGAGGAGGGATGGGGGACCGTTCTCAGTACAATCCCTACTATCGCCACCACAATCCTGGGTCTGCTGATCGGAGAGCTTCTGCGAAGCGATTGGCCGCAAAAAAGCCAAATCCGTATCATGGCTCTGGTCAGCGTCTCCTGCGTGGTCCTGGGTCTGGCGATGGATCCGATCGTGCCCGTTATCATGAAGCTCTGGACCACTTCCTACGGTCTTGCGTCTGCGGGTTGGGCCTGCCTGCTCTTCCTGGCTTTTTACGTGGTCGTTGACGTGCGCGGCTACCGCAAGGGGACGTTTCCGTTCGTCGTGATCGGCATGAACGCGATCACCGTGTATATGGGCCGGACTCTCGTCCCCCTCGAAAGGATTGTGGACATCTTTACCAAAGGACCGGCGGCGGCCGTAGGCTCGTTCGGCCCGCTCTTCCAGGCAACCGCGGTCCTGGGGGTCGAGTGGCTGATCCTTTACTGGATGTATAAGCGAAAGATCTTCCTGGCGGCGTGAGTCGGTGTCTTCCATAACGTCAGCAACTCGATTTCTTCTGGTCTGCTTGCTCTGCTCCGGCCCGCTCTGGAGCAAGCCTTACCGCTTTCTGGTTGTTATCTCCGACGAGTGGAACGATCCGGCCAGCTACATCATCGAAGGAAACAGCCAATTTGCCACTGTCGCCGGGTTGTTGAAGACCTGGGGGCTGCCGTTCGACATCCTGCGCCTCGATCAGCAGCGGCTGGACAACTACAATCTGCTCGACCGGGAAGGCCATCCGCGCTACGGGACGATCATCTGGATCGCCAACCCTGACGCCGCGGAACAGAAAGACCTCAAGCGAATTGACACGCTCGTGCGGGATGACGGCGTAAACCTTGTGGCACTTGGTGATGCCGTCCGAACGCCAGAAATCGCAAGTCTGGCTGGCGTCACACACGTGGGTGAATATGCCCTGATCGAGAATCTTCGGATTGCTCGGGAGCACTTCGTTACCCGGGAGTTGAAAGGCCGCGAGCAGGAGTTCCTTGGGCAAGGCGGCAGGCGGCGCGGAGACAAAGTCTCGGTGACGCGAGCCACGGTCCTGGCGACCCGCGGTCCGCTTCCGTTTCTGACCATTCGCGAGTTCGGCAAAGGCGGTCGCGTGGTCTGGCTCGATGCCCACCGGCCGAGCGACCAGATGAGAATTCAGGTGGTCCGCGACCTCTTCAAGCGCTGCCTGGTCTGGGCGCAAGGATACGCGCTTTACGCCGAATACCCAAAGAGCATTGTGATGGAGATGCACGATATGGGAACGTCCGACAAGACGTTCCTGCCCTACTGGCATTACCGCACGCTGAGCGAGGCCGAGATCCGCACCGCGATCATCGAGCCGCTGAACCGCCGCAATGCCGTGCTGACCCAGGTCGTCAACACCGGTTTCGTCGATCGAAAAACCCAACGAATCCTCAATCCTTGGGAACAGACGAAGGTACTGGACGACCTGGATGGCAAGACGATTCACGACT
>QHZM01000266.1 GCA_003224665.1 Acidobacteriota bacterium | reverse complement strand
CCGAACCTACGAACCCCGTGACGCGGGGCGTGGAACGTACCAGGTGCCAGGTGTCGTCGTTCAGATCCATCTCCACCAGGACATACCCCGGGTAGAAAAGTTTCGGCGTCACGACCTTTTTCCCGCCGCGCATTTCAATAACGTCTTCGGTGGGGACCATGATCTCGCCAAACTGCGACTCCAGTCCGGACGCCTGGATCCGGCTCTTCAAAGTCTCCGCCACCTTCTTTTCGAAGCCCGAATAGGTGTGAATGATGTACCAGCTCTTAGTCACGACCTCGTTGCTCGATTTCGTCAAGAATTCCTTCTCACTTCCGGAGCCGAAGCTCCGTTGATTATCTCTTGTGCAAGAAAAATCCCAGGACTTTCGCCACCAGGTGTGAAAACGATTGGTCGCAGATCCAAAAATAGAGGCCGAAGAGAAAGGTCGTCAGGATCACCATGACCGTTGTGCCGTAAATTTCCTGTTTACTCGGCCAAGTCACCCGCCGCATCTCGACCCGAACGTCCGAATAGTACTCGCGCAGCCGGACCAGCGGATTCTTCTGGATGCTCAGCTCTTCGGCCATTCTTCATCTCCTCGCGTCGCGCGGCCGCTGGTCACGTGTCGCACCGCTTGTTCGTTGGCAGGGGCGGAGGGATTCGAACCCCCACGACCGGTTTTGGAGACCGGCAGTCTAGCCATTAAACTTACGCCCCTTTAAGAGCAGTGACGAGTCATCAATGACGAGTGACAAGCGTGTGCGCTGCTTGGACTTGTCACTTGCCACTCGTCACTTCACTTCCTTATGCACCGTGTGGTGCCTGCAGGCCGGACAGAACTTTTTCAGCTCCAGCCGGTCCTGCTGCTTCTTTTTGTTTTTCATCGTCGAGTAATTGCGATTTTTGCAATCGCTGCATTGCAAAGTTATGATTTCTCTCATCGCTCGACCCCGGTTGGCTTGACCGTTACTTGAAGAGGATGTGCGTCAGGTCCCGTATCCAGGAGTCATCCGCGTTCGAGGACTATTGCAGCACTTCGGTGACGGTGCCGGCGCCGACGGTGTGGCCGCCCTCGCGGATCGCGAACCTCAGCCCCTTCTCCATCGCGATCGGCGTGATCAGCTCGATCTCGAGCGCCACGTTGTCCCCCGGCATCACCATCTCCGTCCCGTCCGGAAGCTTCGACACCCCCGTCACGTCCGTCGTCCGAAAATAAAACTGCGGCCGGTACCCCGTGAAAAACGGCGTGTGCCTCCCCCCTTCTTCCTTCGTCAAAATGTACGTCTCCGCCTTGAACTTCGTGTGCGGCGTGATCGACCCCGCTCGCGCCAGCACCATCCCCCGCTCCACGTCCTCCTTCTCCGTCCCCCTCAACAGCACCCCGATGTTGTCCCCCGCCTGCCCTTCGTCCAACAGCTTCTTGAACATCTCCACCCCCGTCACCACCCGCTTGAACGGCTCCGGGCGCAGCCCCACAATCTCGACCTCTTCCTGCACCTTCACCTTCCCTCGCTCCACCCGTCCCGTCACCACCGTCCCCCGCCCCGAGATCGAAAAGATGTCCTCGATCGGCATCAGAAACGGCTTGTCAATCTGCCGCTCGGGCAGCGGGATGTACGTGTCCACCGCCTCCATCAATTCGTGAATCGACTTCTCCCACTTCGCGTCCCCTTCCAGCGCCTTCAGCGCGCTCCCCCGGATCACCGGCACCTTGTCCCCCGGAAACCCGTACTTCGACAACAGCTCCCGCACCTCCACTTCCACCAACTCCAGGAGCTCAGGGTCCTCCACCGCGTCGCACTTGTTCAAAAACACCACCACGTACGGCACGTTCACCTGCCGCGCCAACAGCACGTGCTCCCGCGTCTGCGGCATCGGCCCGTCCGTCGCCGCCACCACCAGAATCGCCCCGTCCATCTGCGCCGCGCCCGTGATCATGTTCTTGATGTAGTCGGCGTGCCCCGGACAGTCCACGTGCGCGTAGTGCCGGTTCTTCGTCTCGTATTCCACGTGCGCGATCGCAATCGTGATCCCTCGCGCCTTCTCCTCCGGCGCGTTGTCAATCGAATCGAAGGGGCGAAACTTCACCTTCGGGTTCCCCCTCGCCAACACCTTCGTGATCGCCGCCGTCAACGTCGTCTTCCCGTGATCGATGTGCCCGATCGTCCCCACGTTCATGTGCGGCTTCGATCGATCAAATTTTTCCTTCGCCATGGCTGCTTCGCCTCACTCTTGAACTACAATGCCCGACGTTGGCCTTGCCGGGTTGGGACAATCCATTGTCCACGACTGATCGCCGCTGCACACCCGGACCCACCGTTATCCCGATGGACTCATGCTGGGGAACCGATGAGCACTGAAAAAATCCGGAGCCGATGAGCGGAATTGAACCGCTGACCCCGTCCTTACCAAGGACGTGCTCTACCAACTGAGCTACATCGGCCCAGCCGCAAATCCGCGACTGAAACCCGCGCGCAGCGCAAGCTGCTTTGAATTTTTAGACCGAAATATCAAAGTAAAAAATTTTTGGAGCGGGAGACGGGGATCGAACCCGCGACCAACAGCTTGGAAGGCTGTGACTCTACCACTGAGTTACTCCCGCCAACCAAAACCGATAAGCGAGGGTCGATCGGCTCAGGCCTTGAACAGTCAGCTCGCCCCAAACCCCCCAATCAATGTTCTTCGGACCTGGTGGACAGGGGAGGATTCGAACCCCCGTAGCTCGCAAGGAGCGGCAGATTTACAGTCTGCTGCCTTTAGCCACTCGGCCACCTGTCCGATTCCGAGTTGCCCGGGGAGAAGGCAAGGTGGGGCGCCGCTTTCTCTCGCGCCTCTTTTTCGCTTGGTTCAGAAGGTCCCTGATTGCGACTGGCTTAACGCACTCGCCCATGCGGCGCAGCCCGCGAACGCCGCGGCGAGTTCGTGCGAATGGGACTGACAAACCTGCTCGCCCTTCCACCCCCGCGGCGTGTGTTCCGACCCAGCGCACGCGCTCCGTCACCCTGGAGCTGGCGAAGGGATTCGAACCCCCGACCCTCTGATTACAAATCAGATGCTCTACCAGCTGAGCTACGCCAGCCACCACAACCCCACAATTTTAGGCAATCGGCAGCAAAATTGCAAGGGGGAAATAACCCCATCCCTTTTCTCAGGCCCCCGACCCCCAAAGCAGGCGTTCCGCGCTTCTCGGAAGCCCCGGGCCTCGGTAATCCCCGTTGCCTCCGGCCGCCCTTGCCCCTCAAACAACGCTAACCTGTGCCTTTGTATTCACTCCGTCCAAAACGAGACGCGCCGTCTCGCATGCAGCAAAGCGCGATGTTGCAACTCTGTCTAAAATCAGGGTCAAATGCTAGCCGTGCAGATACCGCGCGGGATTTACTGGTGTCTCGTGGACGATGACTTCGTAGTGTAAATGAGGCCCGGTGGCCTTGCCGCTCATGCCGACGGTTCCGATGACCTGCCCCCTCTTGACCTCCTGGCCAACCACCACATAAATGTCAGTCAAGTGACCGTATTTCGTCTTGATTCCGTAGCCGTGGTCGATCAAGACCTCGTTGCCGTATCCCTGGTCAGGCCCGCCGTAAAAAACCAGGCCTTCCGCCGCGGCCTCGACGCGCGTGCCGTACGGAGCCGAAATGTCCATCCCCGCATGGAACGCTCCTTCGCCGCTGAACGGGTCCATCCTCTGGCCAAATCCGGCCGTGACCTGCCCCCGGACGGGCCAAATTGACGGGACCGTCGTCCGGTCGATGTGGACATTAGAGAACAAATCAAGCGCGACCGCATCCCCCAGGGAATTCAGCGCCGCGCTCTTCATCAGATTGAATGCGTAAAGGGAAGTGCGGTAGCCGGACTCAGCGCTCGAAGGACCCTCCGTCGCCAGGGCCAGCAATCCTTGAGGAAAACGGGCCTGCCTCGCCGCGCCAAAACCATAGGTGAGAGCAACCTCCGCCGCCAGCGACCTGAGAGAATCGAGCTTCGCGTTGGTCTCGCTCACCACGTCCTCGAGCGACCGGTATTGGTTCTTCAACGCTTCGCGTTCGGTCCGAAGGCTGTTGTAGTCGGAAACTTTAAGCAGCATTCTGGTGTAGCTGTTAGCCAGCGCCGCCACTGTCAGAATCCCGACTATACTGAAAGCCAGCGTCAAGTGGATCACGTAAAAAGGCACCTGGACCCTGCGAAATTTACCGTGAGCACCCGAAAAGATCAGAAACGTGTAGTGTGTCCGTTCCATCTTTTTGCTCCGCGGACAATGTTACTCCCCAGGTCCTTCTCGTCGTTAATAGACATTGAGGGACAGGGAGCTGGGCGAATGGCGTAGATTTCCGGTTGCGAAACTGCCATCTTACCCAAGAAAACCCAAACTGTCAAGGCCCACCGAGAGCCCACCGAGAGCGCGCCGTCCCCTCGCCCCCAACCGCCCCGAACCTAGTATATGTTTGCAATAAGGACCAAATGGGTTCAGGATTCGGGGACGGAAATCAACACGTGGCCGGCACCGCGGGGACCTCGGTCGAGACATGTTTCGGTCGGAAACGGAATTTGTTCAATGGCTTCAACGTCTCGATAAGAGGCGCCTCCGGGCGTTGAGCGTCGGGATCGGGGACGACGCCGCGGTGGCTGAAGTCTTGCGCGGACACCAGCTTTTATTAACCACAGACCTCTCCATCGCGGGAGTTCATTTTTTTCCATCCTTTCACCCGCCTCGGACGGTCGGTCACCGTGCGCTCGCGCGCTCCCTGAGCGACATTGCCGCCATGGGCGGCGTGCCCCGATTTGCGTTGGTGTCACTCGTCGTCTCTCGCAGCACAACCCGCGCGTGGGTCAGCGCATTTTTTGCCGGACTGACCTCACTCGCTCGCCGGTTCAACGTGAAAGTAGTTGGCGGGGACACTGCCCTCGTGCACGGCGGGAGCGTTGTTGATGTGGTCGTTGTGGGCGAAATTCCCCGTGGCGGCGCGGTGCTCCGCTCAGGGGCACGGCCGGGTGACTGGATCTTTGTGAGCGGGCGGCTGGGACTCTCCGCCCTGGGTCTCCGACTGCTCAAAACTCGTGGAGTGAGTCCGTCGCGCGGTCCCGCAAGCCGCGCCCTGCGAGCCCATCTCTATCCCGAGCCGCGCTGCGCGCTCGGCCTCTTCCTCTCGAAGAACCGCCTGGCGTCGGCGCTCATTGACGTCAGCGATGGACTTTCGACCGACCTCAGCCATCTTTGCGAAGCCAGCGGTGTCGGAGCGCGTTTACGGGCCGATCGCGTTCCTGGCCCGGGACCTGTGCCGACCGGTTCGGACCGGAGGTCACGCGCGGCGGGACGGACATCTTTTGAAAAGCCGGACGATTTGTTTGATCTCGCCCTTCACGGGGGCGAAGACTACGAGCTCCTCTTCACGGTGCCGGAAGCAAAGGCTTCTCGAATTCCCCGGCAGTATCGGGGAATCCCGCTGCACCACATCGGGAAAATCACTAGTTCAGGGAAAATGGTCCTTATCGGAAGAAATGGAGTGGAGCGGACGCTCAAGCCTGGCGGGTATGACCACTTTCGTAACGGGTGAGAAAGCCTGCTCCTGCCGCGAGAACGCGGACCTTCATTGAGACGAATGAGTGGTCCTGGCACT
>QHZM01000265.1:2096-7608 GCA_003224665.1 Acidobacteriota bacterium | reverse complement strand
AGGAGGTTGACGGGCCCGAGGGCCCGCCGGAGCGCGTGCTCGCCGGCCTCCTGCGCCTCCATGAGGACCGAGTCAAGCGACTTCCTTGCCAGCAGATTGGCCATCTCGTATGTCCCTCCACTTTCGCGACGCAGCGTGAATCAATTTGAGACGTCGAACAGGCAACCCTTTCCCATCGAACGCTTCTCCTTTTCAGCCTCGCCCAGCGGACTATCCGTTCGTGATATCCCGGGCCGGCAATCTCAAGCGCGCTTCATGGCGCTCGCTTGACTGCGCCGCTGCCAGAAATAGAAGACAGGAATCCCAATGGCCACAATGGCGAGTCCAGCCACGCTCCGCCCGGTCTTGTGGGTCAGGAGCGCCCACTCGACGAACAGAGCGAAGAGGATGTACAGCGCCGGCAGCACCGGGTAGCCCCACGCGCGATACGGCCGAGGGGCTTCCGGGCGCGTCCGCCTCAGCACAAAGACTCCGGCGATGGTCAGGATGTAGAACACAACCACCGCGAAAATCACGTAGTCCAAAAGCTCGCTGTAAGTCCCCGTCAACGTCAGCAGGCTGGCCCAGACCGCCTGCACAATGAGTGACACGGCCGGAGTGTGAAACTTCGAGTTGACCCGGCCCACGGCGGGAAAGAACAGCCCGTCCTTGGCCATGGCGTAATAGACCCGAGCCCCGGCCAGCGTCATGCCGTTGATGCACCCGAACGTCGAAATCATGATGGCAGCAGCCATCAGGCCCGAGCCCATTCGTCCGAAGATCACCTGCACCGCCGCCGTCGCCACCCGGTCTTCTGCGGCAAACTGGATTCCGCGTTCAAGCGGCACGGCACCCTGAGGAGAACCGAAGAAAGGCAGCACGCTCAAGTACGCCCAGTTGCACGCCAGGTAGATCGCGCAGACGACCGCAGTCCCCAGGAACAGGGCCAGGGGCAGATTCCGTTTGGGGTTGATGACTTCGGCCCCGGTAAAGGTCACGTTGTTCCAGGCGTCCGACGAGAACAGTGGTCCGACCAGGGCGACGGAAACCAGGGTCAGATTTGCCAGGTCCCAACTGACGCCCTGCCACAACTGCTGAACGTTTTGTGTGCGAACGGCTTCGGAGCCATGGCTGCTCCCCCACCCCAGCCCAAGCGCCACAATCCCGAGCAGCGCCCCGACCTTCAGCACGGTAAAAATGTTCTGCACCCAGGCCCCCGTCCGGAGCCCGAAAATGTTAAGCACGCCCAAAAACAACAAGGCTGCAATGGCAATCAATTGCTGAGATGAAACCGTCAAGGAGATAGGACGTCCGAAGGCCTCGAAACTGCCCTGGTTGACCAGGATGTTTTGCGCGGAGACCCAGGGAACAAACACCCCCAGAAATTTCCCGAAGGCCACGGCGACGGCGGCGATGGTGCCGGTTTGGATGACCAGGAACAGTGTCCAACCATAGAGGAAGCCGGAGAGCGGACCGAAAGCCTCGCGCAGATAAACATATTGCCCGCCCGCCTTGGGCATCATCCCGGCAAGCTCTCCGTAAGTGACCGCGGCGCTGACCGTCATCAGACCGCTGAGAATCCAGGAGAGCAGGAAGAGTCCGGGCGAGCGGACCTGTCGCGCCACGTCGGCCGCCACGATGAAGATCCCCGAGCCGATCATCGACCCCATGACGATCGTCGTGGCGTCAAACAGGCGCAGTCCTTTGACCAGCTCGTTTGAAGCGTCCTCGGGACTCGTGTTCAATGCAACCGGTGATGCCATTTGGAAGGGCGAGTGGTGCGCCTTCCGGATCGGTCCGCTGGCGCGTGAAGCGGAAAATCAGGAAGCCGGAGAAATCCGCAGGCCGTCAAAGCCCGCCCAAGAGCTTCAAGAAGTCCCTCGCCCGGCTCTCGATATCGTCGGGCGTCAGCAAGTCTGAGATTACCGCGACAGAGTCCGCGCCTGCTTCCATGACGGCGCGCGCGTTCTCGAGGGTAATACCACCGATGGCCACTAAGGGTTTGCGCGTCAGCCTGCGAGCATCTCTCAACCCTTCGAGACCCACGACGGGGTCGGGCTGCTGCTTGCTCTGGGTCTCAAAAATGGGGCCAAAGGCGATGTAGTCAGCCGAGGAACGCTCCGCATCTCTTACCTGGTCCGGGTGGTGGGTGGAGCATCCGATCCGCTTACCCGCCCCGAGGACCCTCCGCACCAGTTCCACCGATAAATCGTCTTGGCCCACATGGACGCCATCCGCTTGGACAACCCGCGCAACGTCGGCGCGGTCGTTGACGATCAGGACGGCGTTTGCCTGCCTTGCCCGGGCTGCCAGCTCGAAGCTGTTTTCGTACAGCACGCGGGACGACGCCTGCTTGTCGCGGTACTGGATCAACTTGACGCCCGCCGCCAGGAGCGCATCGGAAACTGCAGCGGTTGAGCGGTTGCCCGTCTGTGCTGCGTCGATTATGGCATAGAGGCGCGGGAGGGCGAAACTCATAAAGCGGATTCTATCCGCGGCATCAACTCAAGCCTGCGCCGTTCGGAGAAAATCTGGCGAGGAAATGAGTGTCAAACTTGCCGGCGCGGAAGTCCGGGTCCGTCAGGATTTTTTCGTGAAGGGGGATGGAGGTGGCGATTCCCTCGATGATGAACATTTGCAGCGCCCGCAGCATCCGGCTGATCGCCTCCGGGCGGTTCCTGCCATGAACGACCAATTTGGCGATCAGCGAATCGTAATAAGGGGGAATCACAGACTCGGAGTAAACGGCGGTATCGACCCGCACGCCGGCCCCGCCGGGCGCGTGGAAGCCCGTCACTTTCCCGGCGCAGGGAGCGAAAGTCTCCGGGTTTTCCGCGCAAATCCGGCATTCGATGGAATGGCCGCGCAGGCCCACCGTCTCGCCTTCGATGGGTATCCGTTCGCCGGCGGCGATCAGAATCTGCAACTGGACCAGGTCGAGGCCCGTTACCATTTCGGTGACGGCGTGCTCCACTTGGATGCGCGCGTTCATCTCGAGGAAATAGAGATTGCGGTCCTCGTCCATGAGGAACTCGACCGTGCCCGCGTTCGAATAACCGATTGCGCGCAGGGCCTCCACGAGCTGGTGCCCGATGCGCTGCCGGGTGGCGGGCTCGATTTGAGTTGAGGGGGATTCTTCGAGGACCTTCTGGTGGCGGCGCTGGATGGTGCATTCGCGCTCGCCGAGGTGAATCACTTTGCCGTGCGTGTCGCCCAGCATCTGGAACTCGATGTGACGCGGCGAGGCAACAAACTTCTCGAGATAAACGTCCGGCGAAACGAAGGCCGCCGCCGCTTCGTTTTGCGCTGACTGGAAAGCCTGCGGGAGCTCCTCCGGCGTCTTCACGGCGCGCATGCCCCGGCCGCCTCCGCCCGCCGCCGCCTTGACCATCACGGGGTACCCGATCCTGTTCCCCCACTCCAGCGCCTCGGCCTCCGACCGCACGACCTCGGAGCCCGGTAGGACCGGCAGGCCCAGCTCGCTCATGGACTTCCTCGCCCGGTTTTTGTCGCCCATCAACCGGACGGTCTCGGGCGACGGCCCGATGAAGGCCAGATTGCAAGTCTCGCAGACCTCGGCAAAGTGGGGGTTCTCCGCCAGGAAACCGTAACCGGGGTGGACGGCGTCGGCGCCGGTGACTTCGGCAGCGGAGATGATGCTCGCAATGTTCAAATAGCTTTCAGAACTTCTCGGCGGGCCGATGCACACGGCTTCGTCCGCAAACCGCACGTGGAGCGAGGATCGGTCGGCTTCGGAATAGACGGCGACGGTGCGGACGCCCAGCTCCTTGCAGGCGCAGATGACCCGCACCGCGATTTCGCCCCGGTTGGCAATCAGGATTTTTTTGAACATCGTGACGCCAGAAAATCAGGACCACCAGACCGAAAAACCTGGCCGGGCTGGCGGCGCGTCGATTGTCAAAGGCCCGCTTGAGGTCCGCGTTATCCGACGTTCACTTCTTATGCGAGGGCTTGATGGCGAACAAGGATTGGCCGTATTCGACCGGCTGTCCGTTTTCGACGTAAACGCGAACGAGCTCGCCGGCCACTTCGGACTCGATTTCATTCATCAGTTTCATCGCTTCGATGACGCAGAGCACCTGTCCGACTTGCACGACGTCGCCCAGCTTGACGAAGGGCGGCGCGTTTGGCGCAGGCGCCGAGTAAAAAGTCCCCACAATGGGCGACTTGATGAGGTGCAGGCCTTCCGGAGATTCTGTGGACATCTCGACGGGAGCCGGCGAGGCTTCGGCAACCGGCAGTGGCGGACCCGCCGGAGCCGGCGCGGGTGAGGCAGGTACCGCGAACGACAGTGAAGCGGCTCCGGGATTGGTTGAGTGGGCGTCCCCGCGCTTGATCCGGACCCGGAGACCGCTCTGTTCCATCTCAAATTCGGTGATCTTGCGCTCCACAAGGACGTCGATGAGGTCCTGAATCTCCTTCAGGCTCCAGCCTCGGTCAGTACTTTCTTTTGCTCGAAGTGGTTTTTTCCCAGGCATGTAAGGTCTTTTCAGCCGTGAACTTGCGGGCCTGCGATGCGGACTGCGGGGGCAGCCTAGCCTTCAGGCGAGGACCCAGCGGTCCTTCGGCGCAGGGGTCAGAATCTCCGGGCCCTCGGGGCCGATCAGGACGGTGTCTTCCACGCGCACGCCCCCGAAGCCCTCCATGTAGACCCCGGGTTCCGCCGTTACCACGGACCCCACGGCGAGTCGCGTCTTCTCGCCTTTGCCCAGCCGGGGCCTTTCGTGGATCTCAAGCCCAACTCCATGACCCGTGCTGTGGGTGAAGTACTTGGCCAAGCCTCGTCGCGCCAGAGCGTTCCGCGCCGCGGCGTCCACATCCCCGGCGCGCGCGCCTGCGCGCAGGGCCTCCACGGCCTGCGCTTGGGCTTCCCGGACGGCTTCGTAGATACGGCGCACCAGCCGGGGTGGCTCCCCCAGATAAAAAGTCCGTGTCATGTCAGAGGCGTAGGCGGCCAGTATAGCACCAAGATCAAAGATAACCAATTCACTCCTGTTCAGCGCCTTTTCCGAGGCGTGCGCGTGAGGCAGCGCCGCGCGGGGGCCGGAAGCCACAATCGTGTCAAACGCCGTCCGGTCACCGCCCTTAAGCCTCACGCGGTATTCGACTTCCGCCGCAAGATCCGATTCGCGCGCTCCTGGCCGTAGGAAAGGCACTACTTCTTCAAGAACCTCGCACGTCAGTTGACATGCTTTGCGGATCGCCTCGATTTCCTCAGGACCCTTGACGGCTCGCAGTTCCTCGATCATCTCGCCCAGGGGTTTCCAGCGGACTCGGGGCCCGCTGGACATCTTGAGCGAGTCAAATTGTTGGCACGTTAGGTTTGAGTCCTCATAGCCCGCCGTCTTCTGTTTTTTCTTACGGGCGAGCTTTCCGGCGGCGTCGACCAATCTCCCTTTCTCTTCAATGACTTCCACACCTACAGCCTGATCGCGCGCCTGGAGGGTATACCGGGGATCAACCAGGAGGGTTACTTCTTCGGGGTCAATCAGCGCAATCCCGGCGCTCCCGT
>QHZM01000265.1:0-2049 GCA_003224665.1 Acidobacteriota bacterium | reverse complement strand
CCTGACGTGAGTCGTGCTTAGCCGGGCAAAATCTTGGGCGAAACGAAGAACAGCAGCTCGTTATCCGAGTCCTGGACGTTGCTGGTCTTGAAGAGGTGACCCACAATGGGGATATTGCCAATCAGCGGGACATAAGTCGCCGACCGGCTCCGCGAGCTCACCGTCACGCCACCGAATACCACCGTCCCGCCGTTCGGGACCATGACCTGGGTCGTGGCCGATTGGGTGTTGATGCTGGGGCCCGCCGAGGTAAGGACAGGGCCGGGCGATGCGTTGGTGACGTTGACATTGAGGAAGATGTTCCCGTCCTCGGTTACCTGCGGCGTAACGCTCAGTTGCAGCGTGGCGGCGATGTACTGGATGCTGATGGTGTTATTGATCGACGTCTGGATGGGGATCTGGCTGCCTTGTTGGACTGTGCCCTGGACGTTGTTCTGCGTCACGATAGTCGGCCGGGAAATGGTCTTAGCCTGGCTCTTTGTTTCCGCCGCAGCAATCGCCGCAGTCAGGATGTAACGTCCGGCCTCGTTCGAGATGGCAACCGCGCCGAACCCGCCTGCGGAAGTCTGCTGGATGGTGATCCTGGGCGGCGGAACGACGTTTGCAGTAACGGCCGCACCCGACCCCGTCGAGCCCCCGGTCACCGTTGTGCCGGAGACGTTTGCCGTGGCGCCGGTCAGGGCTGACTGCAGGCTCCGCGAGAAGGCTGCGGTGGCCAGAACGATCCGCGCCTCAATCGCGACTTGCTTGGCCTTCCGGTCGAGCTTTGCGATGATAGATTCAATTACCGGGATCTGCGACTGAATGTCGGAGATGATCAGCGTATTGGCGCGAGTGTCCACCAGAACGTTGCCCCGCTTGCTGAGCGCCCCGCCACCGGTCCAGCCCTTGAGCATTGTCGAGATATCCGAGGCCTTGGCGTAGTTGACCGGCCGGAAGACCGTTACCAGCGGCTGCGCCTGCTCACGCGCGTCCGTGAGCTTCTTAGATTCTTCCTGTTCAGCGGCGAGAGTCTCCATCCTGGCAATGCGGAGGACGTTGCCCTCCAAAGTCTTGTCCAGTCGGTTGTTCTTGAGGACGATGTCGAGCGCCTGGTCCCAAGGCACACTGTCCAGCACAAGGGTCACATTGCCCGTCACGTTCGGATCAATGATTAAGTTCAGTCCGCTGATCTCGTGGATCAACCGGAAGAAGTCCTTCAGGTCAACTTCCTTCAGGTTAAGAGAAATCGGCTCGCCCGTGTATTTGGGCTTTTCCTGAGTCGGCGTTTCAGGCGCGGCCGGAGCTTGAGCCTGCGTCGCGGGTGCGGCTGGAGCTTGAGTCGGCGCTTGAGCGGGCGCTGCTGGAGGTTGAGCAGGCGCAAGAGATGCGGGCTCCGAGGGTGGAGGCGTCTCAGGGGCCGGCGGGTTTTGCGGCTGTTGAGACACCGCGCCTGAGCCGGCATTGGCTGCAAGGATGCTTGCGGCCCGCGTGGCGCGGAGGGACTCCGGCGTCTGAGCCGAAGGTTCAGGACGCGGAGCCGCCGCAATTTCGCGGGAACCGGAGGACGCCGGCAACGCCGCTTGATAGTCCACTTGACGCGCTGATGGCGCCTTGGCTTTGCCGTTGTTCGTTACTGCCGGTGGCGCTTTCGCGACCTGAAGAGTCCTGGCTTCGTCCTTCGCGGGTGAGAGATTATGCGCAGTTATCGTGGACTGTCCATCCGCCTGCCTCGCCCGCCCGCGCGTTTTCAGCTCGATGCGGACGCGGCCGTCCACGGTCTGGACCTCGTAAGTCGGATGGCCCGCGAGGTCTGCAACGACGCGGACGATGGCCGGGCCCGAGGATCGGAACTGACCCACCCTCACTCCCCTGAGGACGGGGGACTGAGCGGCGTAAGTTCGATTGCGACCCGTGTAACGCGCGCCCTCGAGGTCTACGACGACCCGGTCAGGATGCCTCAGATGGAGGACATAATAGGTAGCCCGCCGGGTAGTAAGGACTTCCACTACCGTGCCGCCGTCAACACCAGGATTAATCGTGACGCCGGAAACGAGTGCAGTTGCCTTT
>QHZM01000545.1 GCA_003224665.1 Acidobacteriota bacterium | reverse complement strand
AATGCGCGAGAAGACCGTCGCGGGGTGCCTCGGGCAACGTCGCAAGACGCGACTTCTCCCACTCGCCTTGTAAGGCCGCCACTTCTTTTTCCGGGAGCGCCGCCTCCCGGCCGGCGATATCCTGCTTCAATTGGTCGAGCTGAAGCTGCTGCTCGTGAGAAGGAAGCGGGAGGAAGGGCTCGGCATTGCCTTTCATTCCATCCAGGCCTTTTTCCGGGATGGTGTTGAAGAAAGCGTAAAACTGATAGAACTCCTTCTGCTTGATGGGATCGTACTTGTGGTCGTGACACCGGGCACAACCCATGGTGAGCGCCATCCAGGCGGCCGAGGTGGTCTCGATACGATCCACGACGTATTCGTTCTGATACTCTTCGGGGATGGCGCCGCCCTCGTAATTAATCATGTGGTTGCGGCTGAACCCCGTGGCTAACTTCTGATCGAGCGTGGCGTTGGGCAGCAGGTCGCCGGCCAACTGCTCGATGGTGAACTGGTCGAAAGGCATGTCGCGGTTAAAAGCGTTGATCACCCAATCGCGCCAGTGCCACATCTGACGCAGGCTGTCAATGTGAAAACCGTGGGTATCCGCGTAACGCGCCAGGTCGAGCCACTCCATGGCCATGCGTTCGCCGTAATGCGGAGATTTCAAGAGGTGGTCGACTTGTTTCTCGTAGGCATCCGCAGATGGGTCGGCGAGGAAGGATTCGAGCTCGGCCCCGGTTGGCGGCAGCCCGGTGAGGTCGAGAGTAACCCTGCGGAGCAAAGTGGCTTTGTCCGCTTCGGGCGAGGGCCTGAGGCCCTCGAGTTCCAGACGAGCGAGAATGAAATTGTCAATCGGATTGCGCGGCCACTTCCCATCCTTCACGCTCGGCACGGCCGGCCGCGTGGGTGGCACAAACGCCCAGTGGACCGAATACCTCGCGTCCTGATCAATCCAGGTGCGGACCAGTTCGATTTGTGCAGGCGTCAGAAATCTTTCCGCATAGGGTGGGGGCATGCGGAGTGCTGCATCCACGGCGCTGATTCTCTGGTAAAGCTTGCTCTCCGAGGGTTTCCCGGACACGATAATTTTGTAGGCGCCTCGGTCTGCAAACAGTCCTTCTTTCGTGTCGAGCCGCAGGTTGGCCACTCGCTGCTTTTCATCAGCCGGTTGAAGCCGGTAAGCGTTGCCATAGAACCGGCAATCAACAAAGTCGAAAGAATTCGAGGCCTCATGCGATTCCTCCCCTGGGAAGAGGTCGAGTGTAGCACGAAATTCGCGCCGACCGCATTCCTTCCCGCTTCGCGGCGGCATTTCATGTCCGACCGGAGGCTTCACTCAAAGGGGGGTAGGGGCGGGGCCTGATGAGGCTAACGGGACGTTTTCTGGACAAAAAGTTGCCCTATAAGTACGTACGGTATGGAACGTGGGCTCTCGACGAACAATGACTGCGTTCTGTTCAGGCTTAATGTGCCGCGCCACCTCCACAGATGCGAGCTACCCACGGAAGCTAATGGGCCCGGGCCGGATGCATCACCGATGGAACGACGATGATAGTGCTTGGCGGGTGTGCAATAATCCTTCGGTTTCAAAGACGCGATGCTTCGCACATGAAGGAGGGAGGGTTATGCACGGACCAATCGCCGGGAGGCTCTCATTGAAGCTTTGCCTCTGCTGGATCCTATTCTTTGCTTGCTCCTTGCGGGCAGCGGATCGCAGTATTTTCAACGTTAAAGATTTCGGGGCGACGGGCAAGAAGTCCGACGACGCCCGCGCCGCCGTTCAGAAGGCAATCGACTCTTGCGCCGCCGCCGGGGGTGGGACGGTTTACATTCCTCCGGGGGAATACACCTCGGGGACCCTCCATCTGCGCAGCCACGTTCGTTTTCTCGTCGATTCGGGCGCCACCCTGTTGGCCAGCAAAGACCCGAGCGCCTTCGACAAAGCCGCGTTGCTCTACGGCGAAGACGCGGACAACATTTCGATTGAGGGTCGGGGGACCCTCGACGGCCAAAGCGAGTACGAATGGCGGCTGAACGACTTGGATGACGCCTACATTCGAGAGAACACCCTGCTCACCAAGGCGCTGGGCTTGCCGTTGAGGCGTTCCTTTCCCAAGGATTTTCCAAAGCGCACCCTCTATCCCCACCTGGTGCTGCTGATCCGGTGCAAAGACGTCCGAATTACAGGGCTGTCCTTCGTCCGCTCCCCGAGCTGGACGATTAATCCCTATGCCTGCGAGCGTCTGGTGATCGACGGGGTCTATATCTACAGCAGCCTCAAGGACGCCGTTTGGGCCGACGGCATCGACCCCGACGGCTGCAAGGATGTGCGCATCAGCAACAGCACGATCGAGACGGGGGACGACGCCATTGTTTTTTATTCCGCGAACATTTACGGTCCCGCTCTGCCTTGCGAGAACATCACCATCACCAACTGCCGGCTCTCGTCCGCGTCGAGCGCCCTGAAGTTCTGCGATGGAAATTTGAAT
>QHZM01000264.1 GCA_003224665.1 Acidobacteriota bacterium | reverse complement strand
GTCTATACGAAGAAAGAGCAACGCGCCCTCCTGAACGTCCTGGCCAGCCGGAACTGGGGAGGATACCCGTTCCCGAACCAGGTCGCGGGCTCGTTCGCTCAAAAGTTCGCCCGATTCCAGGGGGCCAAGTACGGACTTGCCGTCGCGAACGGGACCGTCGCGATTGAAATTGCGCTCAAGGCCGCCGGCATCCGCCCCGGCGACGAGGTCATCGTCCCAGCCTATACATGGGAAGGCACGGTGGCGCCCATCCTGCTGCTCAATGCAGTCCCGGTATTTGTGGACGTGGACCCGGATACTTATTGCCTGGACGCCAGGCTGATTGAAAAGGCCCTGACCCCGAAGACCCGCGCCATCCTCCCCGTCCATCTCGCCATGCGGTTTGCAGACCTGGACGAGATCTGCCGGATTGCGCAAGAGCGCAACCTGGTGGTCATCGAAGACTGCGCGCACGCCCACGGCGGCAAGTGGCAAAACAAAGGGGCGGGTGCAACCGGCGACTTGGGCGCGTTCAGCTTCCAGTCGAGCAAGCTGATGACGGCCGGCGAAGGCGGGGCCGTCATCACCAGCAACCTCGAGTTGTACGAGCGCGCGCAGACTTTTACGAACTGCGGACGCGCCAGCCAGACGGACAAGTTCCGCCACCGGTTTATCGGCTTAAACTACCGGATGACGGAATTCCAGGCCGCAGTCCTGGCAGCTCAACTCGAGCGCCTGCCCCGTCAAAACCAGATTCGCCGGGTCAACATGGCCGACCTCGAAAAGCGTCTTTGCGGGACGCCGGGGCTGGGTTTCCTGAAGCGTGATCCGCGCAACGGACGTCTTGCCTGCTACCAATACGTCTTCAAGTATTTTCCGGAGCACTTCAACGGGATCCCCCGGTCGGCGTTCCTGGGCGCGCTCGAAACGGAAGGCATTCCTTGTGATGGCTTGTTTTACGAGCCTGTTTATAAGAGCGCGTTGTTCCCGGTTGACCCGAATGACTTCCCGGCTCTGAGCTGGGGGCGCGCCGCACCCCTTGACCTGAAAAAACTGTATCACTGCCCCGTCTCTGAGCGGGCGGCCTACGAGGAGTCCGTCTGGTTGCCTCACCACATCTTCCTTGGCAGCCGGAGAGACGTGGACGATATTGCGGGGGCGATTCAGAAAGTCTGCGAGAACATCGGCGAGCTTCGCGGGCACAGGCACCCCGCCATCGAACGTAAGGCGATGAGCCGCGCCGAACGGCCCCGCATCGAAAAGCGCCAGTATTGATGGATTGCGCCATCGGGTCATTCAGCCCTAGAGTCATTGAAAAGCGCAAAACATCGGCTCCTTCATTGATTCAATGACCCCACGAGATTTCTCATGGTCGTTCCGCTCACACCCGTCCGATTGAAGCGCCACGCCGCCCGCTCCTTCGGTCGGAAGATCGGAATCGTTTGCGAAAGTCTCCGCTTCACTTACCTCGAGTTCAACGAGCGGTGCGACCGGCTCTCCCAGGCCCTCCTGAAGCTGGGACTCAAGAGAGGAGACCGCGTCGCCTATTTAAGCTTTAACTGCCACCGGCTCCTTGAGGCCTATTACGGCGTCCCGCAGGTGGGCTGCATCCTGCTCCCGCTGAACATCCGCCTCAGCACGGAGGAGTTGAGCTACGTCCTGAATGACGCAGGCCCGCGCGTACTTTTCTTCGACCCTGAATTCATCCCCCAGGTCGAAGACTTGCGTCACCGCGACAGTTCCGTTGAGCACTTCATCGCGCTGCGCGGCGCGAAGCCGGCTTGGGCGCACCCGCAGTTTTACGAAGAACTGCTGGCAGGCGCCGAGCCCCGCGAGGTTGACTATCGCGGGATTGACGAAAACAGCGTCGCCGAACTTTTTTACACCAGCGGGACCACGGCCCACCCCAAAGGCGTCATGCTGACCCACCGCAACCTCTACCTCCATGCGTTCTACACTACGGTCGCGCTCCACGGCAGCGACCGTGACGTCCACCTCTATACGGTGCCGCTGTTTCACGTAAATAGCTGGGGCGCCCCGCACATCATTACGATCGTCGGGGGCACTCACGTGATGGTCAAGAAATTCGACCCGGTAATCGTTCTCGAGCTCATCCAACGCGAGCGTGTGACCCGGCTGCAGATGATCCCCACGATGGCCATCGCCCTCATCAACCATCCTGATCTCAGGAAATACGATTTGAGTTCGCTAAAAGAAATTACGCTGGGCGGGGCCCCGGCGAATACGACGCTCATTAAGGACTTGGAACAGAAGATCCCCGGCTCGAATCCCCGGGGCGGCTACGGCCTGACTGAGACTTCGCCCGTCATCACCCTGGCCCGGCTGAAATCGCACCTCGCCGGCGAGCCGGAAGAAATCGCGCTGCGCCGCAAAGCAACCGCCGGATATCCCTTCGCCGGTTCGGAAGTCCGCGTTGTCAGCGCAGACGGTCGAGACGTCCGACCCGACGGGAAGGAAGTCGGCGAAGTCATCGTGAGGGGCGACGTGGTGATGGCGGGTTACTGGAACCAGCCGGACGCCACCGCCCAGGCCATCCGCGACGATTGGTTCTATACCGGCGACCTGGCCACAGTGGACGAGGAAGGATACATCCTGATTGTGGACCGCGCCAAGGACATGATCCTGACCGGGGGCGAAAACATTGCCTCGGCTGAAATTGAGAGAGTCCTCTACGCCCATCCTGCGGTCCTGGAATGCGCCGTCATCGCGATCCCGGATGAGAAGTGGGGCGAAGTACCGAAGGCGCTCGTCACCTTGAAGGCGGGAGAGCGCTCCGGCGAGGCTGAGCTCCTCGACCATTGCCGGCGCCACCTCGCCGGCTTCAAGGTGCCGAAGTCGGTTGAATTCCTGGACAGCCTTCCGAAAGGTGGGACAGGAAAAATATTGAAGAAAGTCTTGAGGGAGAAGTATTGGGTCGGGCACGAGCGTCGCGTTCACTGAACGACCGATTAAAAGTCTTCCCCGGCGACCCCGCCGCGCGCGACAACGTCAATCAGAGAGGTCAATGGCTTCTTGAACATCTGGGCACAACCTCTCGAACCGATCCACCCCATAGCGCTCTCCGCATTAGCCGCCGCCGTTCCCCTGGTCCTTCTGCTGGTCCTGATGGGTGGACTGCGAAAATCTGGGTCTGTTTCCGCCGCGTGGGGTCTTGGGAGTGCCTTCCTCCTCGCCGTCCTGATCTGGGGCATGCCCGTCCGCCTGGCTCTTTCAAGCGCGGCCTACGGTTGCGTGTATGGCCTCTTGCCCATCATGTGGATCGTCTTCACCGCGCTCTGGCTCTACAACCTCTCGGTTGACACGGGCAACTTCGAGCTCCTGAGACGCTGGATGGCCGAGCATGCCTCCGGCGACATGCGGATTCAGGCGGTCCTGGTAGCGTTCTGTTTTGGGGCCTTGCTTGAAGGGACCGCTGGTTTCGGGACGCCGGTGGCCGTGGCAGCGTACTTGCTCCTGGGGCTCGGCTTCAGCGCCCGGCAAGCAGTAACGGTTTCTCTCATTGCCAACACCGCGCCCGTCGCTTTCGGCGCCCTGGGGATTCCCATCGTCGCACTGGCCGGCGTCACCGGCCTCGACAAAGGACTGCGGGAGACCTGGCCGGCAGCACTCGCCAGCGGAGCAACTTTCGCTCTGGTGCAATTTCTGGTCTCGAATTTCAGCGGCCCTTATGCCGCGGACATCCTGGCAGCCCTTGCCTCGACGGTTGCGCTGGTCCTGTTTTTGCGCGTCTGGAGACCGCGCGGGACCAAGCTCGGCATCAGCTCAAGCGGCCGCTTTTCGGGCGATCCAGTCGTGGAGCAGAGCGAGGACGTGCAATCGAAAAAAGGCACGCCGGAGCGCAAAGGTCTGTCGCGGAGTGGCGCGCTGGCCGCATGGGCGCCCTGGATACTCTTGTCGGTCGTGATGGTCGTCTGGTCATACTTCAAATTCTTTCAAGTGGCACAGATTTCCGTCCCCGTCCCAGGGCTCCATAACAAAATCTTTATCACGCTTTACCAGAAGCCCTACCCTGCAATTTACCTCTTCCAGCCTCTCGCGGCGGGGACGGCCGCGCTCTGCGCCACTTTACTAACAGCACTCACATTCGCCTCGCCTCCGAAATCTGTTTTGAGTTCGGGCCTCAAGACGCTCCGGCAGCTTCTTATGCCCGGACTCACCGTGGGGCTTATCGTGGCCTTGGCGTATCTCTACAATTATTCGGGAATGGCCTACACTCTCGGCGCAGCGCTGGCGAAACTCGGCCATTTCTTCCCGCTGGCCAGCGGTTTCCTCGGTTGGATGGCGTGCTTCCTGAGCGGGAGCGACACGGCGAGCAACCTGCTCTTCGGGAACCTGCAAGTGGCTGCGTCCCACCAGATCGGCGTCAGCCCGGTGCTTCTCGCTGCAACGAATTCTTCCGGCGCCGTCACCGGAAAGATGATCTCCCCGCAAAACATTGCTGTCGGCGTCACAACGGTCGGCCTCATCGGACAAGAGGGGAACGTGTTGCGGTCCACGTTCTGGCACAGCATTTTGCTCGCCGCAGGGCTCAGCCTTCTCGCGTTTGCACAGGCCTACTGGGTCAATTGGATGGTGCCGTAAGGAGCGCTTTCCGAAGCCGCAAGGACGGGCTGCGAGCTCCGGGGCAGGCCGCTCGGTTAGAAAGGGACTCGAGACGCGAGTTTGAAAATTCCTTCCGGATGCGGTAATCTACGCAAGGGGCGGGGACTCTGACTCTCGTCAGGTGACAACACGGTCGGGCCGCCAAGGAGGGGAAAAATTGAATTTCAGGCGAGCGCGGCCTTAGCTGAGAATACTCGCTGTAATGAAGAGCGAAAACACGCTTTCAGAGACCCGCCATAAAGACAGGCAAGCGGTCGTCTCAAGGTTCGCGCTGGCAGGCGCGACACTCGGTTTACTCGCCGGCCTATACGAGGCCGGACTCCTTTATTCCGTCCCTCGATTCCCCGCACTTCTCCGCCCTGACATCAGTTATGCCATCTGGTTTGTCGCGCCCCTGACCGCTCTGCTGCTCTTTTCTGCGGTCGGAGCGGCCCTGGGGATTGCGGCAAACCTGGGAAAGTCGCCGGGGCAGTGGAGGCCCACAATCCTGAGTGCCGCCGGGCTGGGACTCGCTGCGGGCTACGTAGCCCTGGCAGGCGGGGTGTTACAGTCGCGAATCGGGGAAGGAGTCGTACCGCGATACTTGCTGGTGCCCGGGATCTCCTGTCTGGCAGTTTCTATTTCCGCGCTCTTCATCCTGCGGGCGTTCCAAAAGCGCGCAGGGAGTCTTCTCGAGGTCAACCACTCGAGGAGGTCAGGCCTAATTGCGAAGGCCGTTGTCGCGGCAGGCGCCGTCTGTATTGGAGGGCTGGCCTTTTGTGCCTTTCTGGCATCGGTCCCGCGGGTCTCGGCCGCCCCTGACTCATTCAGTCCCAGCCGCGGGCCGAACATTGTCCTCATCGTCCTCGATACGGTCCGAGCCGACCCTTCGCCCCCTCGTCCTGGACGCTGCCCTCGCTGGCGTCAATATTTACGGGCTTGCTACCACACCAGCACGGGGCCAACTGGTCCGTACCTCTGGACTCGGAACCAAGGACTTTGGCGGAGATCATGGCCTTTCACGGCTACGAAACCGCAGCTTTCAACGCGAACCCGGCCTACGGGCTGCGGGGTTGGGGGATCGCGCAAGGGTTTGAGGTTTATGGCGATGAAAGCTCCTCGTTGCGCCATAACCTGGCCGCGGCGCTTGCCGGCCGCACGCTCCTCCAACCCCTCTACGAAAGCACGGTTCATTACAATTCCTTTGACCGCCGCGACGCCCGCGAGGTTAACCGGGACGTCCTTCGCTGGGTTCAAACTCGTTCCAGCCGTCCTTTTTTTCTTTTTCTCAATTACTTCGACGCCCACTATCCTTACGCCGCTGCGCCGCCTTTCGACCAGCATTTCGGCAAGGTCTCCGACGTCGTGTTGCATCGAGCCGCGAGCTTCGAATACCGAGGCCATGTTCCCAAGCCTCCCGCCCAGGAACGGGCGTCGCTTGTGACCGCCTACGACAATTCCCTGGCATTCCTCGATGACCAGGTCGGGCGGCTTTTGCAGGTTCTTTCGCAGTCACCCGATTGGTCCAATACGTTCGTCATCATCACCTCGGACCACGGCGAAGCGTTTGGCGAACATGGCTCCTACGGGCATGGCGTTGACCTGTTCCACGAAGTAACGCGTGTCCCCCTCATTTTCTTTGGTCCGGGAATTCCGGCGGGCAGACGCATTGCGGCCCTCTCGCGGACTCGAAGCCTGTTTGCGACCGTGCTCGACCTGGCGCTCGAGAGGTACACGCCGGTTGGGCGCGCGAGCTTGCGCCGCTACTGGACTCCGCTCTTCAAACCTGAGGGCGTGGACGATCTCGTCCTTTCCGAGCTGATGACCGTGGTCAGCGTGACCACGCCCGAATGGCACTACCTGGACTATGCCACCGGGCGGACCGAACTCTTTCGCTGGCAGACAGACCCGGAAGAAAAAGTTGACCTTGCCGAAAACCCCCAGTACCAGGCGACCCAGCGGGAGTTACACGGCCTGCTTGTGGAACGACTCAAAAACTCGCTGGGGCCCTGGCACGGCTCGGATTACTTGCTGGCAGTCACGCGGCCGGGCGAAGACCTCATTGGCCGCGGCCCGCCGACGGGAAAACGTGACCTGTTTTCCCGGAATGGAGACCGCCGGGTGGGAGCTTCACAGGCTGCTTTCCCTCCCGACAAGTCACCCAGACCGCGGCGACCGCTGCCCTCCGACCAGGAGCTGATCAACAGCCTTCCCTACCAGTGATCCAGCACACCCTCGGCTAGTGCCTTCGGCTCGCCGGTGACTATCGCTCTTGCGCGCCCTTGCTCGCTCTCTTAGGTTGAGGCGCGGTTCGGTTCTTCATGACAGAAACCGCCGGACTCTCCAAGGATTTAGCTCCACCCAAAGGTTTCCAAGACCCTCAGACCTTCCCTGACCGCCGTGATGCGGCGGCCATCGCCCTCCTGGCCGGTGGACTCGTGGCCATGTTCTGGAAAGTCCTCTTCACCCCCGCGATGTTTTTTTACCGCGACATCTTTAACTATAGCTACCCTCATGCGCGTTTCATCCGTGAAACGTTAAGGCACGGTGCGCTGCCATATTGGAGCCCGTACTTGAATTATGGGGAGCCCGTGCTCGCGAACCCCAACTTTCTTTTCTTTTATCCTTCCACGCTCTTCCTCATCCTGTTCCCTGTCGATATCGCCTACACGATGCACTTCGTCGGGCACTTTGCCGTGGGCGCAATCGGCACTTATTGCCTGGCGCGACGCTGGGAACAGAGCCGGGGAGGAGCGCTGTTCGCCGCCTTTGTTTTTGCCTTCAGCGGGCCGGTGCTGTCCCTCGGCAACTTTTACAACCACGCGGCTTGCGCAGCGTGGATACCCTGGGCCCTTTACCTGACGGACCGCGCTGCCCAAACAACCAACCTGCGCCCCTGGATCTGCTTGACTCTGGTATTTTCCTTGCAGTTCCTGGCCGCAGAGCCATTCACGCTGCTCGCGACTTTCGGTCTTTCCGTCGCTCTGGGGTTGGTCCGGACCGGGGCGTTTCGAAAGCCCTTTTCCACGTCGACCCGCAGGCTCCTCGGACGCTTTCTGGTTGTCGGCACCTTGATGGTGGCCCTCTGCGCCGTCCAGTTTTTCCCTTCCATCGACCTGCTGCAACATTCGCGTCGCGGCACACAAGGCCTGCCGTACAAGGAATCCTCCACGTGGCCCTTTCATCCTCTTTCCCTGCTCGAAGTCGTCTTACAGGACTTTTTCGGCAGTCCATTCAACGCGCCCTCACTCTGGACGTTGGTCTTGAACGGTCGAAATGTGCCGTACTTCCCGTCCGTTTTCGTGGGATTTGTGCCGCTGCTCTTTGCGCTGGCCGGGTGGACACAGGGTCGCCACAGCCTGCGAAGATTTGCCGCCGGCGGCGCCGTTACGTTCCTCCTGCTCTCGTTCGCCCGGCTGACACCTGCATTCGCCCTGGCCTATTTGCTCGTCCCTCCACTCCAGCTTGTTCGCTTTCCGGTCAAATTGCTGGTCCCGGCGATGCTCCTCACGTCCCTCCTTGCCGGTTGGGGGCTTGACGCCCTGCGCCACAGGGACGCGAACGTCCAGCCGAAGCGGGTTCTTAGGCCCCTCGAGGCCTTGCTGGCCGGCACGACCTTGGTCTGGCTTGTTTCAATGTTTTCTCCGCGGTGGCTCGAACCTCCGGTCGCGTGGGTCTTGCGCTACACGAACGATCTGTTCCTGCCCGAGACGGGCGGAACCCTCAGCGCGGCACAAATCGCCGAAGCTACCAATTACCTTGTCACGATGCTCCGTTATTACCTGCCTGCCCTGGCAGCCTTCGGCGTGGGCGGGTTGATCTGGACGTCATCTCTCGAGCGAGGAAAGGCTGCGGCCACCAGGGCAGTTCCAGTTGTCGCCCTTCTCGGCCTCGCTCAGATGTTCTGGGGGAACTCAAATGCAAACCCCACGGTCCCGAAGAGTTTTTATGATTATCGGCCGCCGGTGCTCTCGCGGGTCCCGGAGTCGGACATGCCCTATCGGTTCTGCGCGATGTATCGGGTGCCTCTATCGGCAGAGCGTGCGGACGATGCTCGAATGTTTCTGAACTTTGATTCGATTCCCGAAGCCCGGGACTTCTCACCCCTGGCCCAGCTCTTATTCCGCAGCAAGCTGCTTCTCGAGCGCGGCTCGATGCTGTCGAAAGTTGAGACGAGCCTGAACGTGGACATCGAGCGGTCCTTGCCGTCGTTCCTTTACGAATTCTGGGTTTTCGCGCTCCGTCAGACACCCGACCCGGCGCGGACCGACTGCCTGATTGGTCGCACCAACGTCAAGTACATGATCCTGCCGGCCGGGCTGGGCAACGCGAACGCACACGAAATTGCTCCCGTTTTTAACGGCACGGCAGAGCCGGATTTCCTTTATGAGAACGGTTGCGCGTCGCCCCGGACGTACGTCGCGGAGCGAGAGCTCCAGTCACCGAATTCGCTCGAGACGCTCGAGCTTCTCTCGAGACCAGATTTCGACGTGTCGAATACAGTGATCCTCGACGGCCGACCCCGTGCCCCTTCCCCCGGCGAGACCTCCAGGAAAGCTGGAACGGTACGGATCGTCGAACGAAAACCGAATACCGTCACGCTCCGCGCCCAGCTCTTTCGACCCGGTTACGTGGTGCTGCTTGACCGCTATGACCTGAATTGGCACGCCTCCGTGGACGACCGCGAGGAGGAAGTCTTACGCGCCAATCAGATGTTCCGGGCAGTCCGAGTGGGGGCGGGAGAACACGAGGTCCGGTTTTTTTACCAACCAAGAGGCCTCAAGGCCGGCGCGGTCGTCTCACTCTTGACATTGGGAGTCCTCGGTCTGCTCTGGTTTATGACCCTGCGGCCATCGCACCGCGCGAATACATGAGCCGCGAGAGCTACGGCGCTCCTGGTCCCGGCTCCCGGCGACTATAGACAACGAGATTGACGAAGTCTTTGACGGGCCTGTAATTTCTAGAAAGGTATTCGGCGAGGGCGGGAAAAGACCGGAGGTACTGTTCCGAGTCCTGCTCGGTCATAGTGATGAAGTAAACCTGGTCATTCCGCGCGACAATGATAAAGCGGGGAGGGCGGCTCTTGAGGTCGCGGACAAGCTCGTCGTGCCAGGAAGGCGGCGACCAGGGAGAGACCAGGCCCAGGTTGGTTACGAACCGCGTCGGCGGACGCCTTTCGGCCAGGAAGTAAATCAGCGGGTCAGTCCCCCAAACGAAAATGCCATCCTGTGCGGTCGAATGCTTCTTGACGTACTCGATGACGCGCAACTGGTCGCCGAAGTGATCAATCGGACGTGACCAGGGGCTGGTCGCGTAGAAAAGGTTCCTGTCACGCCACCAGTCGCGCAGCGCCACATAGTCAACGGCCAGGGCGGCCACCTGCGCGGGCACTGGCCAGTAAATCACATTGGCGACGAGCACCCAGACCAAAGCACGCGCGAGCTGCCACCGACGCTCCGCGAACTTGCGCAACAGGGCGCGGATGCCCCCGTAAGCCTTTTCCAGCACATATCCCCAGAGCATGGCGAAAAATGGCAGGCAGGTCTGGAAATAATAGTCGTGAAAGCGGACCTGCATTGTCACGGAGACATAACTGAGCGCGCAGGCGAGAAAAATCGGCGCGCACCGTCCAAGCTCCCGCTGCTTCCAGGCAATGAGAAGAGCCGCCGCGGCCACGGCTTCGGTCCAGGAGCCCAGCGTGAAAGTCGTTTGTTCGAGCACCCAGACCCAGTAGAGCGGCACCGCCCGGAAGACCTCGGCTGCGTAGCGCGGTAAAACTTCAAATTGAATTTCCTTGAGCGATTCCCAGGAACCGGAAATCCAGAACAAGACGAGTGCAAGCACCACCGCGGCAAGAAAGCTCGAAACGAGAATCCCCGCCCGGGGCAGCCATTCGCGCCAGGGAATGCGGATTCCCACGCGGTGCGGCTCGGCATCCGCCTTCGCTCGGTCAAGATAGGGCGCCAGGGTTATCAGGGGCAGGAAGGCGAGAGCGTTATACTTCACCAGGAAAGCGGCGGCCAGCAGCAGCCCGGCGCCGGCATTGCGAAAGACCGCCCAGCCGTCTTTATTCGCCACCAGAAAATAGCCCGCAAACACAAAGAGCACCACAAAAGTCTCCGGCTGCGCTGCGTAGAGATTGCCACCCTGGACGTGCCAGGTGGTATTGAAAACGACCGCTACGACAGCGGGGGCAGTCCCGAGATACTGCTTCGTGAACCGAAATATAAAAAAGGAAATCGCGAACAAACAGACCAGATCGATGACGCCGACTGACCACATCACGGGTCCAAACAGCTTCACAGTCACCGCGTAGAGGTAGAAGATGCCGGGCGGCTTGTTATCCCACAGATCTCGGTAGAGGACTTTACCTTCAAGCAGACTTTGCCCGATCATGCAATACGCGGCCTGGTCGCGGTAAATCGAACCGCCTGCCAGGAGCGTCGAAGCCGATTCCAGGCACCCGGCCCCGGCACAAAGGTGCGCATCCTACCACAGGGCCCGCGCCCCCGAGGTTTGTTAATTCCGGCCGACGGTTCATTCCCACCTCCTCCCGCCTCGACGAAACTCGCGCGGGATTTCAACCGCCTCGTCTTCGGATTGGCGAAGGGGGCTCTGACCCCTGAAGGCGAGCGAAGGCGCACACCTCTCGGCGCTCCCCGCGCGGCAGCCTAAACGAGCCACGGGCCCGGCGGAAATTCAATTGCCCCCAGCCCGGGCAACTTGCGAAGCGGACTTTCCCTTTGCGTTCCCGAACGGCGGGACAGGATCCTTTTCCGTTTTGATTCGGATCAAGCTGAAGGGGCGCTGCTTGATGGTGTTACTGAACTGCTTCAGGTTCTGGCTGGTGGACCGGATATTGTCCAGGGATTCGTCGATATTTGCGCGATTACTGACCAGTACGTCGTTCATCTGACCGATTAGTTGTCGGGCTTCGGTCAGAGAATCGCGGAGGCGGACCAATACTTCGTGGAGTTCCTTCCGGTTCTCGAGCACAACGGCGTTGATGTTTTCCGCAAGGGTGTTCACTCGTCCGATGGCCGCGTTGGCGCTATCCATCGTGGGGCTGAGTTTGGCGCTGGCGGCCTCGATGTTGGCCAGCGCTCGGGTGACATGCGGCCGGGACTCGGCCAGCATCGCGTCGGCGTTTGAAAGGACGGCCTCGAGATGCTGGCGGTTCTCGGGGCTCACGACCGCGTTCACGTTGGTAATCAGCTGGTTGGCATTGTTCGCCAGCACCAAGAACTTGTCGTCGAGGTCGTTCACCAGCTTATTGGCGTTCACCGTGACGTTGTTCACGTTATTAAAGACATCGGCCAGCTGGACGATCTCGACGGCGGGGATTTCGCTGCCCGCCGGGAGCAGGCCCGCGTCGCGCGTCCCCGCAGAGACCTCCACATAGTTCTCGCCCAGGAACCCGAGAGTCGAAATCCGCGCCTTCGAATTCGTGCGAATCGGCGTCCCGGCAGCAACGAAGAGGCGCACGCGGATGCGAGTCGAATCTCCGGGGTCAATCTCCTCGGCCTGGACGTTCCCCACTTTCAACCCGCCGAAACGGACCAGGCTCCCCGGCTCGATCCCGCCGGCGAACTTGAAATAGGTGGTGTAGGTCACTTTCTTCTTTCGCAGCAAATTCACCCCGCCGACAAAAACCAGACTCGCCAGGAGCAAGATGCCGGCGAGTATCACCACCAACCCGACTTTAACTTCTTCGCGGCTTCGAGGCATAACCTATCCTCCCTCCGGAATATTCGACCGCGCCCTGAGGCCGGCGGATGAACCCCGCTGATCCCGCAGATTCACGAGGGCCGTCCTTCCGACGGCCTCAGGTACGCCGGGGCCTCCGCAGTCTCGATCTCAGGAGTACGGTTCAGGAACTGCTGCACGCGCGGGTGCGGATTGGCTCGGATCTCGTCAGGAGTGCCGATGGCAATCACCTCACCATGGTGCATCACGGTAATCCGGTCCGCAATTACAAAGGCGCTCGCCATTTCGTGAGTCACGACCACGATGGTCATCATGAAAGCGTGCTTCAGCTTGAGGAGCTCCGAAGGCATGTAGTCTTCGACGCCGCCGAGACCCACGAGTTCAAGCTTCATGCGGGTCATGATGCGAATAGTGGAGTCTTCGAGGTGGGTCAGCTCGCGCAGAGGCAAGGCGACGTTTTCTTCGACCGTCATCGAGTTGAAGAGCGCCGCACTCTGAAAAAGCATTCCCATCTTCGCGCGCAGAAGATTGAAGCGCTCCTCGGAGATGCAGCACGCGTCCTGGTCCCTGATGTAAACGTGGCCCGCAGTCGGCCGCTCGAGCCGTATGATGTGGCGCAGCAGCGTGCTCTTGCCGGCCCCGCTCCCGCCCAGGATGACCATTGTCTCACCGGCGCCAACGTCGAGGCTGACGTGGTTCAGGATGAGGCGCTCTCCATAGTGGCTCACCAGGTCCACCACCCGGATCATCGGGCCTTCGAAATCGTGTCGCATGGCTATGCAGTGTAGTAAAAAAGCGCCGTAAACACGACGTCCGCAAAGATGATCAGAAAGATGGAGACGACCACGGACGAAGTCGTGGCCTTGCCCACGCCCTCCGCGCCTCCCTGGACGGAGAACCCTTCGTAGCAGCCCACCTTGGTAATAATCAGGGCGAAGATGAGGCTCTTGATCAGCCCCGTCCAAATATCGCGCATCACGAGCGCATCGCGGGTGGCGAACAGGAACGTGAAGAACGACTGGTCGAGCTGCCAGATTTCAAACAGGCCGCCGCCGAGGATGCCGGCAAGGTCGGAAATCAGCGTCAGGCAGGGCATCATGACGAGCAT
The DNA here is from genome assembly GCA_003224665.1 of Acidobacteriota bacterium. Classification (GTDB taxonomy): domain Bacteria; phylum Acidobacteriota; class Terriglobia; order UBA7540; family UBA7540; genus QHZM01. The sequence continues at coordinate 12,271 of QHZM01000264.1, read as the reverse complement.
GGCGAGGTATTTGGGCACGACCAGGTATTTGACGCTGTTGAGCCCCATCGCTTCCAGGGCGTCAATCTCTTCGGCCACTTTCATCGTGCCGATCTCGGCCGCAAACGCCGAACCCGACCGGCCCGCAATGACGATGGCGGTGATGAGCGGGCCGAGCTCGCGAGTCATCGAGACGCCTACGAGCGCGGTGACGTAATAGGCGGCACCGAACTTCTGGAGCTGGTATGCCCCCTGGAGCGCCAGGATGATGCCGATAAACAGCGAAATCAGAGAAACGATGGGGATGGAATTGACGCCCGCGAGCACCATCTGGTGGACGGCGCCTCCCCACTTCAGGCCGCGGCCTTTCAGAGGGGCGACAAAAGTCCAATAGGCCGATTTTTCCGTGAGGTCGTACAGCCCGCCCAAGTAACGGACGAGTTGCAAGGTGTTGCGGCCGATAAAGGCTAAAACACCCGTCATAGCCTGCCCGGACTTCCCCCGCGCCCGGACCCTTTAGGGTCCCTCGAATGGCCGGGTGGAAGGAATTTTCTCCAGGGCTTCCTGTTCGTGTTGAAAGATGTTGAAGACCTTATGAAGACGGGCCAATTCCAGGACCGAGCGCGCGTTGTTCCGCAGGCCGTAAAGGCCGAGCCGCGTCTTCGTCTGCTGGGAGAGCTGCAGCCCTTCCACCAGCGTTGCGATTCCGGAACTGTCGATGTAGGTCACTTCTTCCATGTTGACCAGGACGCTGGGGATTCCCGAGCGCAGCGCCTTGAGCAACGCTTCGCGCAGGCGGGTGGACGAGTAAAGGTCAATCTCCCCCGCGCAATCCACAATGGTGACGTTATCCACGCTCCTGACCTGCACCCTCATCGCTCGAAGCCGCCCTCCCGGGGAGATACTTGACCATTCTCAGCCGGTTCCCCTCAACGCGCTCTCCCTCGTAAAAACTCTCGTCGATGAAACAGTTGATAAAAAGCGTCCCCAGTCCTCCCGGCCGGACCTCATCGAGGGAACGCGGGCGAATATCCTCCCGTTTGACCTTTGGGCCCGAATCTTCCAGGACGAATTCGAGTCGGTCGGAAAATGACCGGATCTCGAGTGAGACTTTTCCGTCGGGACGGCTCAAGTAAGTGTGCCGGATGACGTTCGAGACGGCTTCATCAATCGCCAGCGCAAGTGATTCCACATCAGAAGATAAAAATCCGGATTGTTCAGCGCGCCATCTTACCACACCCCTGAGAATGTGCAGCAATCTGGGCTCACTGCTGATGGTGATTTTCATAGGCCGACACAGGGCCGGAGGTCCGGCTCCGGGGAAGGGAGAGCACTTGCAGGGGCCGTCGTGCCGCAAAGGGACTTCGTTCCGCTCTAGGTCCGATCCCCCGTCTTGTAGTCACACGCCTCGCGGCAGTCCGCACAGTAATATTGGCCGTCTTCACAGAGGCGGACACGATAATCGGAGTAACAAAAGGCGCAATAACGTTGGCAGGTGCACTGTTCCTCGAGCTGTTCACAGACGATGCAACGAAACTTCCGGACGGGCATCAGATCCACGCCTCGCGGCCCCGCGCTTGGCGAGAGCCCTTCTGGACAGCCCCATTGTCGTCCATCGGCCAATCAAAATCAATCCGCTTACAGAGACTCACGGCCGGAAGTTTTGAACGCCGGTCACAGAGTGAATCATGCGTACCAAATTCCTCCGGCGCGAGCGATTCTCACGCTCCTTCGCTGCCTTGACCGCCTCTGACGGAGTGTGCTAGGTTGGCGAGTCTCGTTTGAGATTTATCGAAGACCGATAATTTGAAGGGATCCGGTTGGCCACTCCGGCGGGAATTGCGTTGAAGCGCACGGCGCTGAACGCGGTCCATAAAGCCTCTGGGGCGAAGATGGTCGAGTTCGGGGGCTGGGAGATGCCGGTTGAATATTCGGGCATCACCCAGGAGCACCTGGCGGTCCGACAAAGCGCCGGACTGTTCGACGTCAGCCACATGGGAGAGATCGAAATCCGCGGCCCACAGGCGCTTGGCCTCCTCCAGCGCGTCACCTGCAATGACGCTTCCCGGCTCCAGACCGGCCAGGCCCAGTATTCGGCCCTGATGTACCCGCAGGGGAGCGCAGTGGACGACTGCGTGGTTTACCGGCTGGGGCAGGACGACTACTTCCTTTGCGTGAACGCTGCCAACACGGACAAGGACTTCGATTGGATTGTCCGGCATAACGCCGTCGGCGCGGACGTCGAGAATGTCTCCGCCGACTACGCCCAGCTTGCCATCCAGGGCCCGCGCGCGCGCGAAATTCTGGCGAATGTAACCGACGCAGACGCCGGAGGACTCCGAAATTACTGGGCCTGCCGGGCGCGATGCTGCGGCGTCGAAGGCCTGCTGGCGCGTACGGGATACACGGGAGAAGACGGGTTTGAATTCTACTTCGGCCCGGAAGAATCAGAGCGAGTCTGGAATGGCCTGCTCGAGACCGGAAAACCGCTGGGTCTCGTGCCCGCCGGACTCGGCGCACGAAACACGCTGCGCCTCGAGGCAGGCTTCCCCCTCTATGGTCACGAACTCGACGAGGAGACCACGATTCTCGAAGCCAACCTGCGCTGGATTTGCAAGTTCGAGAAAGGGGATTTCATCGGCCGCGAGGCGTTGCTCGAAGAGTCGCGGAAGGGGCTGCGCAAAAAATTGGTCGGTCTGGTAATGACGGACCGCGGGATTGCTCGCGACGGCTATCCGGTCTTGATCGGCGGCGAAGTGGCGGGTCGCGTCACGAGCGGCTCTCCCGCCCCGTTTCTTAAGAAGAACATCGCACTCGCCTACATGCCTCCCCAATCCGCGGAAGTGGGTCGAGAAGTCGAAGTAGACGTCCGTGGTAAAAAGGTGCCCGCACGCGTGGCGCCGCTGCCATTTTACAAACGCGCAAAGCGAGACCCATGAACCCGGGGAAAGAACGCAGGGACATTTTCCCCTCGATGGACAACGAGTCGCCTCGCTTGACTGAGGAATAAGCCGGAATCATGCCCTACCCGCTGGAGCTTCTTTACACCAAAGAGCACGAATGGATTCGGGTGGACGAAGGCATCGGCACGGTCGGCATCACGGATTATGCCCAGAAGGAGCTGGGCGATATCGTGTTTGTGGAGTTGCCGAAGACCAGCGACCACGTGACCGCCAACGAACCCTTCGGCACGGTCGAATCCGTGAAGGCGGTCTCTGAGATTTACTCGCCCGTGACCGGAGACGTTATCGCCGTCAATACAAAGCTGCAAAACAATCCGGAGCTGCTCAACACCGACCCTCACGGGGAAGCCTGGCTGGTCCGAGTGCGGCTCTCCGACCCGCGCGAGACCGAGAAGTTGATGACGGCCGAGGACTATGAGGCCTTTATTCGGGAGGTGAAGCAGCGCTGATGCGCTATCTGCCCAACTCTCCGGCCGAACGCGCCGCAATGCTCCGAGCAACCGGCCACAAATCCATTGAAGAACTCTTCGCCCAGATTCCCGACGAGCTCAAGCTCCGCGACCGGCTCAATATTCCGCACGTGGGGAATTTTTCACCGCCTACACTCCTTACCAGGCCGAAATCGCCCAGGGCACCCTGCAAGCGATGTTCGAGTTCCAGACCCTGATCACGCAGTTGACAGGGATGGACGTCGCCAACGCCTCTCTTTACGACGGCTCGACCGCCGCGACCGAAGCGGTCCTGATGGCGCTGCGGGTAACCCGGCGCCGCCAGGTGGTCCTGCCGCGCACTCTCCATCTCGAATACCGGCAGGTCCTGGAAACTTACGTCCGCCACCAGGACGTTGATCTCAAGGAGGTCGGCTACTCTCCTACCGGCCAGATTGATTTTGGGAAACTGCGTCCTTCGGTCACCGCAGAGACTGCCGCCATCGTCATCCAGTCCCCGAACTTCTTTGGCGTCCTCGAAAAGAGCGCAGAAGTCGCGGAAATCGCCCACCGGAACGGTGCGCTGCTCATATTTGTCGTCACCGAGCCGCTGTCCCTCGGAATTGTGAAGCCGCCGGTCGAGGCGGATATCGTGGCGGGCGAGGCGCAATCTTTTGGCGTGCCGGTAGCCTTCGGCGGGCCGTACCTCGGATTCCTGTCCGCAAGGGAAACTTTCTTGAGACAAATGCCTGGCCGTTTGGTCGGGCAGACTCAGGATACCGAAGGCCGCCGCGGCTTTGTGCTTACCCTGGCCACTCGCGAGCAGCACATCCGGCGAGAAAAAGCCACCTCCAACATCTGCACAAATCAATCGCTCTGCGCGCTGGCCGCCACGATTTATCTCAGCCTGCTCGGAAAGAGAGGACTTCAGGCTCTCGCCGGGCAGAACCTCGCCAAGGCCCATTACGCTGCCCAAGAGCTCGGCCGCATATCGGGTGTCGCCGTCCCCCTCTCCGGCCCGTTCTTCAATGAGTTCGTCGTCAAGACGCCCGTGCCCGCGGAAGATCTGCTCGCGGAACTCAGGAAAGAGAAAATCATCGGCGGGCTCAATCTCGAGAAGTATTACCCCGAGCTCAAGAATCATCTTCTCATTTGCGTCACCGAGATTGTCAGCCGGGCTGCGATTGATCGCATGGTGGCGGTCCATCGGCGGATGGCGTCCTTCCCGAAAGTTCCCAGCCGGGCCGCCGAGCTCGATACTGCGTCCATCGGCCGCAACCGATGAAGCACATCATGGGAAACCCGATTCGACACGCCCGCGCGCACGTCACTCGGAACGAAGACTTGATTTTCGAGCGGGGCTCCCCCGGCAAAAGCGGCGTTGACCTGCCCCCGCTCGACGTGCCCGCCATCGCCTCATCATCGGCCCTCGGGACGGAGTTCGTCCGGAGCGAGATTGAAGGCTTCCCTGAGCTTTCAGAGCTCGAAGTCATCCGCCACTTCACCCGGCTTTCTACTTGGAACTTCGGATTGGACACGGGGCTCTATCCGCTGGGGTCCTGCACGATGAAGTACAACCCCCGGATCAACGAAGTCGTGGCCCGGCTCGAGGGTCTGGCAACAGACCACCCGTATGCCCCCGAATCCCTGGTTCAAGGCTGCTTGAAAATTCTGGCTGAGACCGCCAGGTGCCTCGCCGAGATCACCGGCATGGACGCGGTCTCGCTTCAGCCCGCAGCGGGAGCCCAAGGCGAGCTCACGGGCATCCTGATGATCCGGGCCTGCCTCGCCGAACGGGGGGACCCGCGGAAATACATCCTGGTCCCCGACTCGGCACACGGCACGAACCCGGCGAGCGTCACAATTTCCGGGTACACCGTGAAAAACATCAAGTCCAACGAGCGAGGCTGCGTTGACTTGTCCGAACTCAAGCGGACCATGAACGAAGAAGTCGCGGGCCTGATGCTGACCAATCCCAATACGCTCGGCATCTTCGAAACGCAAATCCGAGAAATCTCCGACCTGATCCACTCAAAAGGCGGACTGCTCTACATGGACGGTGCCAACATGAACGCGCTGGTGGGCATCGCGCGGCCGAAGGAGTTCGGCGTTGACGTTATGCACCTGAACCTCCACAAGACCTTTACGACTCCGCACGGCGGCGGCGGGCCGGGATCGGGACCGGTGGCCGTCAGGGCGTTCCTCGAACCTTACCTGCCCTCGCCCGCGCTCGAGCAACGGCCGGATGGGACTTACCACCTGAACTACGATCGCCCGAAGAGCGTCGGCCGCGTGAGGGCGTTTTACGGAAACTTCGGCATGGCGGTGCGAGCGCTCGCCTACACCCTGGCGAACGGGCCTGAAGGCCTGCGGCAGACGACGGAAGACGCCGTCCTGAACTCGAATTACGTCAAGAGCCGGCTGAAGGATCTTTACGACCTTCCTTATGACGCGCCCTCGATGCATGAGGTCGTCTTCTCCGACCGCCGCCAGGCGACTCGCGGTGTCCGTACGGGCGATATCGCCAAGCGGCTGATTGATTACGGATTCCATCCCTACACAACTTCGTTTCCTTTAATCGTGTCAGGGGCCTTAATGATCGAACCCACTGAAAGCGCGAGCAAACAGGAACTGGACGCCTTCATCGAGGCGCTCCGCTCAATCGCCCGGGAAGCCGAAGAACAACCGGAGACCGTCCTTAAAGCCCCCTACACTACTCGCGTGTCGAGGCTCGACGAAGCCGCCGCCGCCCGCAAACCTGTCCTTCGCTGGAAGCCGTAGCCTTCAACCTTTCCTCCCGAGGTGCCCGTGCTTTCGGGGCCTCGATCCGGGCGGCCAACTCGTCCGCGATACTACAGGTAGGGCTTCCCTTAAATTTTCCCCATGGGCTTGTGCATTTCGCTTGTCACAGGTCTCCTTATGTGCTAGCTTTCCTGTGAAAGTCAGGGGATCCATCGCGCCTACCACTGTTCGATTGCGCCAGCAGGAGCGGCGGGGCTAAAGCGAGCCAGGCCTCAACGGCGACGCGTGACCTGCGACTTAAACGGAAGCGAATACGCCGGCCTTCCGACATCATCTGTTTTTCGCCCTGCCCCGTCCGTCAATTCAGCTACCAGACCTTGTAAGGCCTGAGCCACGTCATTTGGGAGCGCCCCAGGCGGGAGGAGACCAAGTTGTTTAAGCTGAAGAAACTGGAATTGCTCGGGTTTAAATCTTTCGCGGACCGAACGCGCCTGGAAATAGGCGACGGAATCGCCGGGATCGTGGGTCCGAACGGGTGCGGGAAGTCGAACTTGTCGGATGCCATCAGTTGGGTCCTGGGCGAGCAGAGCGCGCGGCTGCTGCGCGGCGAGCGGATGGCCGACGTTATCTTCAACGGCACAGGGACTCGGCCCCCCATCAGTATCGCTGAAGTCAGCCTGATTCTGGTTGACCCCGAATATGAGCAGGCGGGCGCGGAAGAGGAAAAGGCCGAGTTCGTTCCCGAGTCTGACCGTGGTGACCCGCAAGGGAAAGCCGGCGGCAACGGCAACGGAGCAGCCTCCGCGACGTCTCGCGCCGGACTGAAAGTCAGCGCGGGCGAGATTACGGTCACCAGGCGCTTGTTCCGCTCCGGCGAAAGCGAGTACCTGATCAATGGAGAGACCTGTCGCCTGCGCGACATCCAGGACCTGTTCATGGGTACGGGGCTCGGGCCCGAGTCCTACGCCATCATCGAGCAGGGGCGCATCGGCCAGATTTTAAGCTCCAAGCCTTCCGACCGCCGGTCGATCATCGAGGAAGCCGCGGGAGTCTCCAAGTTCAAGACGCGAAAACGCCTGGCCGAGGCCAAGCTCGAATCATCGCGACACAACCTGGCGCGGATTGCGGACATCCTGGAAGAAGTCTCCAAGCAGGTAAATTCGCTCAAGCGCCAGGCCTCAAAGGCCCGCCGCTATCGCGAGCTTCAGGAAGAGTCGCGGCGCCGGCTCCGGACGGTCCTTGCTTCGAGACTCGTGGCCCTCGAAACCGATTGCCAGCGGGTACGAGAGCAGCTCGCCGCCATCGAACTCAAGTGCCGGGAATCAGCTGATCAACTCGAACAACAGTCGCAAGAGCAAAAGACCGCCGCGCTGAGGCACGAAGAGCTTCAAGGCTCCATCTCGCAGCTGCGCGAGGAAATTGCGCAGCGGGACCTCGACCGGGAACGAATCGAGTCGCGCTTGAACCAGGCACGGCAACAGGTCTCAAACCTCGAATCCCGCGCCGCCGAGGCGTCACAAGACAAAATCGAGGTCGAATCCCAGCTCGGCTCCCTTGAGCAAGCTGCTGCGGAGCGCGCCCGCCAGACCGTCGAACTCCGGAAAGACCTGGCCTCGGCGCGCGCAGCGGTGACCGTGGTTCTGGCACGCCACGAAGCGCTTGCCAACCAAATCAAAAGCGTCGAATCCGAGGTCGAACTCTCCCGGCAGGCGGCGCTCGAAGCCGTCAGCCACGCCGCCGACCTCCGAAACCAGACCGTCCAGGCCGACGAAGCCAACCTTTCGCTCGAACGGCAGGCGTCCCGCGCGGGGGCAGAAAATGCGAGCTTAGTGCAGGAGCACGCGCGCCTCGCCGCTGCACTGGAGGCGTCCCAAGGAGAAAAACAACGCAGTGCGGGAGTCCTGGCCGACCTCGCGCGCTCGGTCTCACATACTGCCGCGCGCCTGGAGGAAGCGCGCGCCGCGGAAACCGCTCGCCGCAACGAGCTCGAGAACTTCCGCCAGGAATTTTCACGGGCTACAGCCCGCAAGCAGGTACTCGAAGAGTCGCTCGCGCGCCACGCCTACAGCACGGAGAGCGCGCGCCGGCTGCTCTCGGGGACGTCCGGGAACGGCGAGTCGTTCCGCCCGCTCGGACTGCTCGTGGACTTTGTCGAGGTCTCTCCGGGCTATGAAGAAGTCGTCGAAGAATTTTTGAAACACGAGCTCGAAGGGGTTGTGGTGGCAAGGCACGCGGAAGCACGCTCGGGAATCGCTCTCCTCAGGAGCGAGGGGACAGGCCGCTCCACTTTCTTCGTGACGCAGATGACGCCGAACGGGCACTCGATCGGCGGCCCTCGCCCCGAAATGCTCCACGAACGCGGGGTCCTGGCGAGAGTTCGCGACCTGGTGCGCTTTGAAGACCGGCTTGGACTCAATGGCGACCTCGCCTTCCCTGCCCTTGAAAACGCCAGTTCCGCCTGCTCGAGCGACACCTGGGAGACTTGCAGTCCGCGACGCGCAAGGCTGAACAGGCCCTGGCCCGAGCCGTGGAAGAGGGTGCCCGGTTGGATGAAGAATTCCGCTCACTGACTGCCTCCCAAATCGAGGCCGAAAAGAAAATGGTCCTGGCCGAGGAAAAGATGCGTCAGGCGCGGGAGGGCTATGACCGGGCCGAAGAACGACTTCGAACCCTCCAGCACGAACTCGCGGCCCTTGAGAACGAGCGCCGGGACATCCAGGCTCGACTGGCGCAGCTCCGGGCCCAACTCGAAGCCGCTGTAACCCAGCAGGCGGAGCGCGAAGACGAGATCCAACGAAAGACAAGCCTACTTCGAGAGATTCGCACCCAGCTTGACCAGGGAGCGCAGGAGAGCGTCGAGGTGCAAGGTCGCACGACCGCTCTCGAAGAGCGCAGCCTCGCGGCCGAGGCTGAGCAGAGGCGGCTGACGATCCAAGTTGACGAAGTCCGAGCGCGGCTGGCGCACATTGTCGGCCAGATTACCGGATGGCTCGACGAACAAAACCAACGAGCAACGGAAGTCCAGACGCTCGAAGGCTGCCTGGGCGAACTCGAGACCGCACAACACACTGCCCGCGAACAGTTACGAAGCCTCGAGCAGGAGTTCCAGGGGGTTCGGGCCCGCCGCGACGAACTGGCTGCGCGGGTGGACGCGGCACGCGGTGAACTCGACCTCCTCCGCGACCAGCGCTCTCAAGCCGGAGTCGCCCTGGCACGCGCCGAATCCGATTACTCCCACCAGGTCCAGCAGTGCCGCGACGAGCTGAACACGGAGCCGGCCAACCTGCTCAGCGAATTCCCACCGGACGCTGTCCTCGCGGGCGACGCCCTTCAGGCCGAGGAAGCCGAACTCGGCCAGATCAAGACCCGCATCGAAAACCTGGGGGCGGTGAACATGATGGCCCTCGAAGAACTCCAGGAGGCCGAGGAGCGCTTGACGTTCCTCGACACCCAGCGCCAGGACTTGCTGGCCTCGATTGAAGACACCACGCAGGCTATCCGCGAGATCGATCAGGTCTCCCGCTTGCAATTCCTCGAGGCGTTCAAGGCGATCAATGGATACTTTGCCGAAACGTTTCGGACCCTGTTCGGCGGGGGCATCGGCGAAATGCGGCTCGCCGACGAAGCGGACCCCGACAGCGGCATCGACATCGCCGCGCAGCCGCCGGGCAAACGCCTCCAGAACGTCCTGCTTCTCTCCGGAGGTGAAAAGGCCTTGGCGGCCCTGGCCCTTTTGATCGCAATCTTCCGCTATACGCCCAGCCCGTTCTGCATCCTCGACGAGGTGGACGCGCCGCTCGATGAGTCGAACGTCGACCGCTTCATCCGACTGGTCCAGCACATGAGCCGGCACACGCAATTCATCCTGATTACCCATAACAAGCGCACCATGGAAATGGCGCAAATCCTGTACGGCGTTACCATGGAGGAACCGGGGGTCTCGAAGCTCGTCTCGGTGCGCTTCGAGGAACTCGCGCGTCAACCCGTCGCTGTCGGCGCCTGAAGGACCCGCCTCGCGCTCGGGATTTCCCTTTCCGGACAAAACCTCTCCTGCACCATTTTTGTGCGCGCCCTTTCCGACTTCAGGGCTCTCCGGAGGGCCATCCAAAATCTTGTGCAGGAAAATCCGGGTGACGCACCATACAGTAGGTATCGAGAAAAATCCGTAATCTTTTTTCACGGTTGACAACCTTCCGCGATGCTTTAGAATGGCATCTCCTAATAACACCGTGACTCAACTCACAACTCGACCTGTTCTTCGAGAGACGAATCTGCGCGGAGTGGGCCTTTACTCGCGAGGGAAGGTCCGCGACGTGTACCAAGCCGGGACTGACCGTCTATGTATCGTGGCCACGGACCGCCTTTCCGCCTTCGGAGGAGTACCCGAAAGAATTTCAGCCTTTCTCTCATTTGCTCGAAGGCCGGTCCATGCTCGTTAGGAGAACGATCCCGGTCCCGATTGAGTGTGTGGTCCGCGGGTATCTCGCGGGATCGGGATGGAAGGAATACAGGAGCACGGGCGCAGTCTGCGGCATCAAGCTTCCGCCCGGCCTCACAGAGTCCGCCCGGCTCGACCAACCGATTTTCACGCCGGCCACCAAGGCCCAGACCGGGCACGACGAGAACATTACGTGGGACGAAATGGTCCGGCGAGTCAGGCGCGAGGTCGCGGACCAGCTTCGCGACATGAGTTTTACGGCTTATGAGAAAGCGCGCGCGTACGCTGAGAACCGCGGCATCCTGATCGCCGATACGAAGTTTGAATTTGGTTTCCACGGGGACAGGCTCATTCTCATCGACGAGGTGCTGACCCCGGACTCATCCCGGTTCTGGCCCAAGGAAAACTACGCAGCCGGAAGACCTCAGCCTTCGTTCGATAAGCAGTTTGTGCGAGACTACCTGGAGTCGATTCGCTGGAAGAAGCAGCCTCCGCCACCGCCTCTTCCGCCTGAAGTGGTGGAGAAGACCAGCGAAAAGTACCGCGAAGTCTTTCACCTTCTGACAGGACAGGGGCTCAATTAAGCGCGGCCCGCCTGATGCCCGTAGGCAGCATGGGCGCATGGAACTGGCTCGATTCGCTCCTGGCGTCAGTCGTTGTTCTCTCCGTCGTCGCGGCGGCAGTGAAGGGGTTTGTCCGCGAGCTCATTTCACTCGCCTCCGCGGTCGTAGCGCTGGTCATCGCTGCCCTGGGCTACCAGCGTGTGGCCCGGGGATTCGAGGACCTGACCCGGTCCCGCGAGGTGGCGCTGGCCGCCGGCTTCCTCCTATTGTTTCTGGGAACCTTGATGATCGGCGCGATCCTTTCGGCCGTGTCGCGGAGGATGGTCAAAGCCGCCGGGGTCCAGAGCGTGGACCGCTTTTTAGGGGGAGCTTTCGGACTTCTTCGAGGGCTGGTCATCGCCTGTGTGTTTCTGATGGCCCTCGTCGCTTTTGAGATCAAGCCCGCGGCAGTCCAGCATTCCCTCCTGGCACCTTACATTGCCACGGGCGCCCGCGTGATCGCGCTGGTCATGCCGCGCGAGCTGAAACAGGAATTCCAGTCCGGGTTTGAGAAGTTCAAAGAGACCCTGATCCGAGGGGAAAAGAAGTTGCCGAAAGGCTAGGCCGCAATCCAAACGAATTATCGCGATTTGGAGCACCGCCGTGAAGGATCAGCTTGAGTCACTCATCAATCAGATGGTAGAGCATGGAATCCCTTACGTCGATGCGGTGAATGAGTTCGAGAAGCGGTTCATCAGGAATCTGCTCGACCGCAATAAAGGCAACCGCTCGAAGGCCGCGGAGGCTCTGGGGATTCACCGAAATACGTTGAGCCGGAAGATCGAGGAACTCGGGCTGGACCACATACCCAAGCGCAGAAAGCGGTCGAGTCGTTGATTTCTTAGCCGGTGCACCTCTCCGGCAACGAGGGCTTCTCGCGCGGAACCACTTCGGGTCGCAAAGCCGGACACCGCGGTCTGTGACCGCTTGGTGAATGCATTGGGACCAAAGACGTCCTGGCGTGCGTTCTAGCCCCCCACGGCTCAGGGTCTCTCCGCATCCCCGTCGGCCTCTGAGATTCCTGCCCCAACAAGGGCCGGGCTTCCCCCCTGGCGAGCGCTGCCCCGCCGGGCGAGGCGGTGTCCCACCCGGATTCCGGGGTTCCCCGCCCGCGATGAG
>QHZM01000263.1 GCA_003224665.1 Acidobacteriota bacterium | reverse complement strand
TCCATGACCGGTGGCCTACCGATTCTTAACCTCTCTTCCCTGGCTGCGTTTGTTTACTGGTTCTAGTTGCGATAGTATTCCTGCCGAACGCCTTCCCTCCCATCGTCCGCCGCACTCTCTCACTTGATGGTAAACTGTTTGTCAGGAGTTTAATGCGCGAGTTCCCGAGTCATTCCGAAATCCTCGAAGTCTTTCAGCAAGCCCCGGAAAAACTTTTTCGCCTGCACGATCTGGTCGCAGCGCTCGGCATCCGGTCGAGCCAAGCGCGCGACCTGAAACGCGCGCTCAAGGACCTCACGCGCCAGCGGAAGATTGTTGACCTCAAGAAAAACCACTTTGGCCTGATTCGGGCGCCTAAATCGCTCCCTCGCCCTGCCCACGCGCCGGAAAGCCGCCATGCGTCGCGGCGCGAAGGGAGCGGATTCCCGCGGAGTTCCGGAGGCGCGGTGCCCGCCTCAAAGGCCGCCCAGGGGAACACGGTCACGGGCCGCCTCATCGGCCATCGCGATGGATATGGTTTCGTTGTGCCGGACGTGCCGCTCGCCGGGAACGGCCTCGACGTCTTCGTCCCCGCCGTGGGCATGGCCTCGGCGATGCACGGTGACCGCGTCGAAGCGCGCATCCTTCGCGCCGACGCCCGCGGCCGGCTCGAAGGCCGCATCCTCCGCGTCCTCGAGCGCGCGCAGCGGACGGTGGTTGGCGAATTCCGCTGCGGCGAGCGCTCGAATTACGTCCTGCCATTCGAGCACCGCCTGCCGTTTGAAATCACCATCCCGCCGGGCCAGGAGTGGCCTGCCCGGGGGCAGGGCGCCGCCGGGCGCGACCGCCAGTTCGGCGGCGAGTCCGAGGGGAGGCGCCGCACTACCGCCGGTCCCGGCCCGAGCCCCCGCGAGCTGGACGGCCTGATCGTGGACGTCGAGATCACCGATTTCCCCGAGCCCGGCCGCCGCTCAAGCCCCCGCGGGCGCGTAATCGAAGTCCTTGGCCGCCGCGATGAGTTCGGCGTGGACGTCGAGATCATCATCCGCAAGTACCATCTGCCGCACCGATTCCCCACCGAGGTGCTCGGCGAAGCCGACGCCGCGCCACAGTACCTTTCCGCTTCGGAGCGGGAAGGCCGGCGCGACTTCCGCTCGCTCCCCATCGTCACGATTGACGGCGAAACGGCCAAGGACTTTGACGATGCCGTTTACGTCGAGCGCCTCCCCGGCGGCCGCTACCTCCTCCAGGTCCACATCGCCGACGTCGCCCACTACGTCCGCCCGGGCTCGGCCCTCGACCGCGAAGCGCGCCTGCGCGGCACCTCCGTTTATTTTCCCGACCGCGCCGTGCCCATGCTCCCGCTCGAACTCTCGAACGGCATCTGCAGCCTCAACCCGCGCGTGGACCGCCTGGTGATGTCCGCCCTGATGGAAATCGACCGCGAGGGCCGTGTGGTCGAGTACGAGCTCGCGCGCGGCATCATCCACAGCGCCGAGCGCATGACCTATACCGCCGTCCGGGACGTCCTCGCCGGCGACGCCGCCGCCTGCGGACGCTACGCGCCTCTGGTCGAAAACTTCAAGTTAATGGAAGAACTCGCGCTCGTCTTGAGCCGCCGTCGCGACGCTCGCGGCTCGATTGACTTCGACCTGCCCGAGCCCGAGATCGAATTCGACGAGCAGGGCCGGATGGTCGGCGTCACCCGCTCCGAGCGCAACGTCGCCCACCGTCTCATCGAGGAGTTCATGCTGGCGGCAAACGAGACGGTGGCGGAGTTCCTCGAGCGCCGGGCCGCGCCCTCGCTCTACCGCATCCACGAGAAGCCCGATCCGAAGAAAGTCCTCGAGTTCGAAGAGATCGCCTCGACCTTCGGCTATTCGCTCGGCATCACGCTCCCGGCCCGCCCGCGGCTCCGCATCCTCGCCCGCGACGAGCGCGAGCGCCACCCGCGCTTCCACGAGTCCTTCGACGGCGTCGAGCTCGAGATCACTTCCCGCCACTACCAGCGCCTCACCGAGCGCATCGCCGGAAAGCCCGAGGAGCGCATCCTCTCTTACCTCATGCTTCGCTCGCTCAAGCAGGCGCGCTATTCGGAGGAAAACCTCGGGCACTTCGCCCTTGCCGCGTCGCACTACACGCACTTCACCTCTCCCATCCGCCGCTACCCGGACTTGATCGTCCACCGCATTCTCAACGGCGTGCTCGAACGGGAAGGCGGGAGCGCGAGGGTCGAGACCGGCGGCGCGCGCCACCTGCCCGCGGCAGGACACCCGCGGGGCAGCGCGCTCCTCAAGACCGAGGACCTTCATCTCCTGGGAGTTGAGACTTCGGAGGCCGAGCGCCGCGCCGCTGAGGCTGAAAGGGAGCTGATGGAATGGAAAAAGGTCACGTTCATGGCGGGCCGCCTGGGCGAGGAGTTTGACGCGCTCATCATCAGCCTCATCAAGCACGGCTTCTTCGTCGAGCTCATCGACCTCTTTGTCGAAGGGTTCGTTCCTCTCGCGAACCTCGGCGACGACCGCTACGTATACCGCGAGAAGTTGAGGGCCATCGTCGGCCAGGATTCAAGGAGGGCTTTCCGCCTCGGTGACCGCGTCAAGGTCAGGCTCGACCGCATTGACCGCACCGGAAATAAGCTGGAGTTCTCGCCCCTCGGCTAGTGCAACACTTCGGCCTCTCGTCGAGGCCGCCGCCACGGCGCTTCAGTCCACGGCGGATCCTGTCCCGACGATCCTTGTCGGGAGTCGTGCCGTACCCGTTGTCCGAAACCCCTGGGGCTTTAGCCCCTGAGGCGTGAGCGGCTTTCTAAAAATCAAAAAGAAATATTCTCTCGACTTGTCCGGCACCTTGAAGCCAGGCGCGTCGCGCAAAAGCTCGAACCCGTTGCGAGCCGCGTCCTCCCGTACAAGTTCAGGCGGGATGCGGTGGTGCTCGAGGTAGCTCGTGCGGGGCTGCCCTGGCTCCGTCTTGCGGTCGATGATCCCGAGCTCCCCGCCGGGCTTCAGCGCGCGGTCAATCGCCGCGAGCATGGCGTCGAACTTCTCCATTTCGTGGTAGGCGTCAACGACCAGGACGGCGTCGAGCGCGCCATCGGGCAGCCCGGGGTCGTCTTTCACGCCCTCGACGGCCTCAATCTGCGTCACACCCTCTTTGAACGCGCGAGCGCTCACTTTACCGAGCACCTTGATATCCACGTCCTCGGCATAGACCTTCCCGCCCGGGCCGACACGCGAGGCCAGGTGAAACGTGAAGTAGCCGTCGCCGCAGCCCACATCGGCGACGACGCTCCCGGGCTTGACGCCGAGCGCGTCCATCACCTCCGCCGGGTGCTGCCAGGCGTCCCGCTCCGCCCACTTTTTTTCAACTGACTCCTCTTCGGGGCGCGCGGGCCACGGTACTGCCACAGCCGCGAGCAGCAGCGCGGCCATGAGGCGCGGCAAAGCGTTCCGCGTGGCGAAGGGAGTCATAGCTCGAGCGGCGTGTTACTTCGAGGGCGCGGCCAACCTCATCCCGTCCATCGCTTCGAGGACTTGCCCGGGCTTCGCGCGCCGAAGGCGAGGGCTCGGGGTCCTGGCGGCTCGGGACGGTTTCGGGCAGCGTCACCGTGCTCCTGCCTTCCGAGTCGGGCTTCGACCTTCACGCCGGCACCGTTTCCGGCACCATCACGACCGACCGGCGGTCACTGTTCCTTGTAGAGCCAGGCGGCTATCACCGTCGCCGCCACCGCGCCGACCCACATGTCGAGCATCCACCACAGCGGAAATATGCGGTCAACCGGCGCCCAGGTGGCAGTGCTGAGGTTTAAGGGGAAGCCGGCAAGGAACCCGCCCACAAGACCGATCTTGAGAGCCGTTCCAAAGCCCGCCCCGAGCGTGGCGCGCGCCGAGGCGTAAAGCCACGCCAGGATGTACGACGCCAGGAACAGCGTCACAATCCAGTAGCCGATGAAGAAAGAGTAGCGCGGGGCCTTGAGCAACAGGCCAGCTTCCTGCGCGGCCGTGTACCGGTGCGCGAGCAGGACGACGTTGATCAGCATGCTCCACAGCACCCACACCACGCCGCCGGCAACAGCACCAAGGGCCACTCGACGCATATTGATCGCCGCCATAGGTCACCTCTCTGGGACTGGAATAGGGGAAGACCTTCCCTCGATGGGCGCGAATCCTACTTGCCGCCTCGCTCAATGTCAAGCGCGGCGCGCGGCGCGCCGGGTGTCGCGTCTATGAAGGGGGCGGCGGGGGCTTGACACGGGGCCTGGGGATGATAGACTAGCTATCTAGCCTCCCGGCTTGCGAAGCCGCCGGCCGGGGGCGCGCTCCCCCCATGCCCAGGCGCCCTTACACCGTAACGGCCAAGGTCCTTGCGGCCTGTCGCACCAATCTCCAAAAAGCCAACGCCGTCCCCAAATCCCACCGCTACCGCCCGACCCCTCGACGACTCGCCGCCTGCCACCGCAACCTCGAAAAAGCCCACGCCACCCTGCGCACTGCGCTCCAGAGCTCGCTCCGAGCGCCGGGGCGCGCTGCCGGCAACCGCTCCCCCGCCTACGGCACGAGCTTCCGCCACGGGCTTTATTGCGTCCTGCTCGGCCGCAGCCTCGAGCTGGCCGGTGAGAGCCGCGAAGACTTCCGCGAGCACATAGAACTTTTTGACCGTGCCTTCGCTCCCCGCGATCACGAGGAGGCGCGGCTCGTCCGAGCCATCGCGGAGACTGCCTGGCGGCGCCTGCGCGCATTCCGAGGCCAGGGGCGCTGGGAGCGGCTGGCGATTCAATACCGCCTGGCCGAAGCGGCGGAGAAGCCGAGAGCGGGCGACCCTGCCACGCGCGACGAGGCGTTGGCGTGGGAGCTCGTGGCCATCCTGGCGCGCGATTACGCGCTGATGGGCTGGCTCGGGCGGCTCAGCCATCGCATGAAGCGGCTCTGCCGGGTGCTCATCGAAAAGCGCTTGGGCGAGACCGGCGAGGCCCCGGAAATTTCAGCCCGCCCGCGCGACACGGCGCTCTTCAGCATGCCGCTTGCCGCGCTCAGCAACCCGTTTCTCACGCCCTCGCGCGTAGCCCGGGCGCTTGAGCCGCCGCCCCCCGGCGAACTGAAGCTCAAGCCCGTCGGCGAGTGGTGGTGGCGAGGAGCAGAGGAGATTGCCGCATCGAGGGAGCTGCTCGACGACCCGCTTCCGGGCGAGGCCAGGGAGCTAGACTACGGCCTGGTGCGTCGCGAGCGCGAGATCGAAGCGAGCGACGAACATGACGGCCTCGCCGCTTACGAGCGCCTGTTTGAGCGGGCCTTCGGTATCGAAGCGGCCGAAGGGGGAGTAGGGGCGGTCCCGCTGGGCGGGACGTCGCCCCTACGGCTGAAGACCCTCGCGCGGCTTGCCTGGGAGCGAGTCGAAGTCTATCGCCGCGAGGCCGAACAGGAGCAAGAAAACCTGAAGCGCCTCCTCGAAGCCGCAGCGGCGACCCGGCGGGTGGCGCATACATCGTTTGCTGATGTATGCGATCAAGAAGCGACTGCGACGATGGGGACATCGCCGCTGCACGCCCCCTCACCCGGTCCCGCTGAGCGGGCCACGGACGTGGCGCCCGAAGCGGACAGCGCCGCCGATCGAACCCTCCGCCTCATCGTAAAACTCCTGGCCGTTTTCG
>QHZM01000262.1 GCA_003224665.1 Acidobacteriota bacterium | reverse complement strand
CGCACGCGGCTGAGCCCCAGAGTCGTTAGGTAGCGCCGTGAGCTAACGCGTTGACCGAGATCCTCAAAGTAGAGATCCCTTGGCACGAGCTGGACGACGACCGCGATCCTGCTTGGCGTGCGAACTTCTGTCTGTACGCCTACTTGCATCCGGATCGTAACTGGCTCCTCTACATCGGAAAGGCAGACTATCAAACAGTGCGCCAACGGCTCTACGGCGATCACAAGGCTGACCTCTGCGACTATCTCTGTCGAAGGTACGACGTTGACTCC
Organism: Acidobacteriota bacterium; assembly: GCA_003224665.1. Taxonomy (GTDB): domain Bacteria; phylum Acidobacteriota; class Terriglobia; order UBA7540; family UBA7540; genus QHZM01. Next base: position 7,918 of record QHZM01000262.1, on the reverse strand, counting down.
TTCCGCGTCCTTCAGGGCGATCTCGTTTTGGAAGAGGGGCGTCGGCGCTCGAGTGAGCTTCTTTCGCTCGTGGAGAGTCTGCTTATAATGAGGCTCCAGCCGGCAGCAAACATTGCAAGCACTCAATCGCGAGGATATCGCCCGGGGCTCCGTGTGCACTGCACTGGAGATTGGCCGATCAAGAGGGCAGGGTTCCACGATTGGGATTGACGCTCGTCGCGGCAAGGATTACGGTCGGATCACGGCGTACTCGGAAGTTACGCCACCAGTTCAGGTGCGCCGGCCCGAGAGTTGGCCCGCAATTTTCCCACGCGATCGAGAAATCCCCTTCTGGGAGATCTCATCGTGGTCTCCGGTCGGTCGCCAGTCCCAGGCTCCGACATCTCCCTGGAGGCCGTATCTGAACCGCGACGAGCGCAGTGCCGAATGCCCGAGTGTACATTTGATCTGCTGCTGGCTAACTGGCCAGCATTAAAGGTCTGCAGGTTCGATTGTGTCGGATTTCCCAACCGTGCAAGCACAATGCAGCCGGGGCTAGAACAAGAACACCACCTCCGACCGTGCACGAAGGGCGAGATCCCTTCGATTTGGCTCCGCTGATTCCAACCCTGCCGCAGTATTTGTCTTCCGCATTCAAATCTTGTATATTTCCATTACCGAAGCAAGTTGCAAGGACGGGACGGACGTGCAAGGGGCTTTATCTTCATGGGCACGCCTACGAGACTCGCCGCGCACGACCTAGCTACGCTCAAGATCGAGGAACCTTTGCGAGCGGCTGGAAAGGCAGGGAGACGGCTGGGACTGTCTGCGGCGGGCCTGGGCGCCGTCGTGGTCATAGGAGGCTTGGTGGTCGCTCTGAGGAGCCAACAGCCCCAGGTTGAGGTTGCTCCGGCGCGCCCGGCTGGAGACCCGCGGGCCTCTGCTCTGCTCAATGCGAGCGGCTATGTAACGCCGCGGCGAAGATCCACGATCGCGGCGAAGATTACGGGACGCGTGACCGCCGTTTACGCAGAGGAGGGAATACGTGTTAATGCGGGCCAGATCCTGGCCAGGCTTGACGGCTCCGATGCGCGCGTCCGGCTGGTCGCCGCAAAGGCCGAGCGCGATGCTACTGCTGCGTCGATCAAAGACCTCGAGGTCAATCTCGCCAATGCGGAGCGAGAATTGCAGCGGGCGAAGGATCTGCAAGCTGCGGGAATACAAACTGTTCAGGCCCTAGACCAGGCGCGGACAACCGTTGAAAGTCTGCGCGCGCGAATTGCGTTGGCCAGGGCACAGGTGCGGGCGGCGGAGGCGCGCATCACGGTGGCCGAGCAGGATGTGGAGAACGCAACGATCCGCGCGCCTTTTGGCGGGTTGGTGGTTTCAAAGGACGCGCAGGTGGGTGAGATGGTCTCACCCATATCGGCCGGGGGTGGATTCACCCGAACGGGCATCGCCACAGTCGTGGATATGAATTCGCTCGAGGTCGAGGTGGACGTCAACGAATCATACATTTCGCGAGCGAGACCGGGACAGAAGGTGATCGCCACGCTCGATGCCTATCCGGACTGGCAGATTCCAGCGAAGGTGCGCACGATTATTCCTACGGCCGACCGCCAAAAGGCTACGGTGAAAGTGCGCATCGCTTTCGACAAACTGGATCCGCGCATTCTTCCGGACATGGGCGTCAAAGTAGCTTTCCTGAGCGAAGAAGATCCTGGCTCTAGGAACAGGGCAAACAAAGCGAGGGCGCTAATTCCACGAGGCGCTGTGCGGGAAGAAAACGGGAAGCAGGTGGTGTTCTTGGTTCGGGAAGCTAAGCTGGAGCGGCGAGCGGTAAGCCTGGGTGCGGAGCGAGGGAGCGATGTCGAAGTGATTGCCGGCGTCTCGCCGGGCGACAAGTTGGTCGTGCGAGGGCCGCAGATGCTGCGTGAGGGCCAAGCGGTTGAGATCAAGCAGTAGGGGGAGCGAAATGGTGCGTGTGGATGGGGGGAGAGGTTCGTCGAGCCTGATTCAAGTGCGCGGGCTGGACAAGAAATACCAGCGCGGGAGCGAGGAGATTCACGTACTTCAAGGGCTCAATCTAGACGTGGATAAGGGAGATTTCGTGGCGTTCATGGGCCCGAGTGGTTCGGGGAAAACCACGCTTCTCAATCTGATCGGTGGTTTGGATGTGCCTTCCGCGGGCAGCATCACGGTGGCCGGCGACGAAATCACTCATATGTCCAGGAGCAAGCTTACGGAGTGGCGAGCCCGGCATGTCGGTTTTGTCTTCCAAATGTACAACCTTATTCCGGTACTGACGGCGTTTCAAAATGTCGAGCTGCCGCTGCTATTAACAAAGCTATCGAAGGCGGACCGGCGCAAGCACGTGGAGACGGCGCTGGCCATCGTCGGATTGGTCGACCGGACGGACCACTACCCCCGGCAACTTTCCGGCGGTCAGGAGCAGCGCGTGGCAATTGCGCGGGCAATTGTCTCCGACCCCACCTTCCTGCTTTGCGACGAGCTAACGGGCGATCTGGACCGCAAAAGCGCGGATGAAATTATGAATCTGATTCAACGATTGATGAAAGAGTTCGGGAAAACTGTCCTGATGGTCACGCACGATCCCGTAGTGGCCCAGCGGGCGGACGTCACCCTGCACTTGGAAAAGGGCGTCCTCGTTGAAGCGGCCAAGCCGGAGGGAGTAACGGCGGGAGGGCTCGCATGAAGTTTCGCGGGTTGATCTTCGCCAATCTCTTCCGCAAGAAAATCCGATTCCTGCTGACCATCGGGTCGTTCGCTGTGGCGTTATTCCTCTTCGGCCTGCTGGCGGTAGTGAGGGGGGCGTTCAGCCAGGGGGTGGAGGTGGCAGGCGCGGACCGGCTCGTTGTTATCAACCGCGTTTCGATCATCCAGCCTTTGCCGCTTTCCTATCGAGAGCGCATCCTGCAGCTGCGCGGCGTCAAGACCATCACCTTTGCGAATTGGTTCGGCGGCGTCTATCAGGATGAGCGGAATTTCTTCCCTCAATTCGCCATTGACATAGAGAACCAGCGCAAAGTCTATCCCGAGCTCATCGTGCCGGAGGACCAGTGGCAGACTTTCGTCAAGGACCGCCAGGGGACGATTGTGGGCGCCGCTACGGCAAAGCGCTTCGGCTGGAAAATCGGAGACCGCATTCCGCTCAAAAGCTCATTTCTTCCCGGGCCGTGGGAGTTCAACCTGGACGGTATTTACCACGGGCAGCGGCGACAGGACGACGAGACCCAGTTCTGGTTTCAGTGGAACTACCTGGAAGAGCGAGTGCCCGACCGACTGAAGGGCCAAATCGGATGGTACGTGCTGCGCGTGGAGAACCCGGACGATTCCGTGCGCATCGCCAAGCAGATTGACCAGCTTTTTGCCAATTCTCCGTACGAGACGCGCACGGAGACGGAGAAGGCGTTTGCGGCCGGCTGGGTCAAGCAGATGGGAAACATTGAATTTCTAATCCTCTCGATCGGCGGCGTGGTTTTCTTCACCCTGCTCCTGGTTACCGGCAACACCATGGCCATCGCCGTGCGTGAACGCACGGCTGAACTCGCGGTGCTGAAAGCCGTGGGCTTTTCGGACCGCTTCGTGCTGCTTCTCGTCCTGGCCGAGTCACTCCTGATTGCGATCCTGGGCGGAGCCCTGGGTCTCGGGCTGGCGAAGCTGTTTACATTGGGTGGCGACCCGACGCGGGGTCTGTTGCCATTCTTCTACCTTCCCCTGAAGGCGATCATCTCAGGTCTCGGAGTAGCGCTGGCCGTGGGCGTCGCCAGTGGCCTTCTGCCCGCGGTTGGGGCAATGCGATTGCGCGTCGTGGACGCCCTGCGGAGAGTGTGAAGATGGCAATTCCTGTCGTATATAATCCGCGGAGCGTGAAAGTCCGCTGGACCTCGGCGGTCGTCGCCGTGCTCGGCGTCGCCGGAACAGTCGGCGTCTTCGTCGCTATGCTGTCGCTGGCGCGCGGCTTCAAGGCCACGCTCGTTTCTTCCGGCTCTTCGGGCAACGCGCTCGTCCTCCGCGCCGGCGCTACCGCAGAGATAATGGGCGCGGTGACGCTCGACGAGGTGAAAGTGCTCGAAGACGCTCCGGGAGTCGCTCGAACGGCCGAAGGCCCGCTTGTCAGCCCGGAAACCGTGGTTGTGGCCCCCTTCCCGCTTCGAGCGACGGGGACCGACGCCAACGTGCAGGTCCGTGGCGTCTCGCCGAGGGCGCTCGAAGTCCGCAGCAAAGTGAAAATCGTCGAAGGACGGTTCTTTCGCCCGGGAGTCGCGGAACTCATCGTCGGCCGCAATGCCACACGCACCTATGCCGGGCTAGCACTCGACAATGCGGTGAAGTTTGGCGGCGGGACTTGGAGCGTCGTCGGAGTTTTCGATTCGGGCGGCACGGCGTTTGACTCCGAAGTCTGGTGCGACGGGCGCGTGTTGAACCAAGTGTATCACCGGCCCGAAAACGTCTTTCAGTCGGTGACCGTGCATTTGACATCCTCCGACGCATTTCAGCAGTTCAAGGACGCGGTTACGGCGGACCCGCGCATGTCCGTGGACATAAGCCGTGAAGTGGACTATTACGACAAACAGTCGCGCGCACTGACAACATTGATCGTGGTGCTCGGCTCGATTGTCGCCACTGTGATGGGAATCGGCGCGGTCTTCGGCGCGCTCAATACGATGTACTCTGCCGTCGCAGAGCGCTCGCGGGAGATTGCGACGATGCGCGCCATCGGCTTTGGTGCAGCAAGCGTCGTCGTCTCCTTTCTGATTGAAGCTCTGTTGATTTCGTCCCTGGGCGGGGCGCTCGGTTGCGTGGCCGTGCTGCCGCTGAATGGATTCACGACCGGCGCCATGAACTGGCAAACCTTCTCCCACTTGGCGTTTGCTTTCCGTGTAACTCCGGCGCTGCTCCTTTGGGGAATCCTTTTTGCGTTGGTCATGGGTCTGGTCGGCGGATTGCCACCGGCGATCCGGGCGGCACGTCGTCCCGTTGCTCTGGCTTTGCGTGCGCTTTAACTCTTTAACGAAGGGCCACAGCATTCCAGCTTTCTAACAAAATCCGCTCGTATGCCTTCGCCGAAATCACGCTCCGCAGGAATGATAGGAACCAGTGGGTAGAAAGGGGGGACGGCGCCTAACGAAGCGGCTCCAGCCGACCGCTTCGGGGGCGAACCACGATCCGCGCGCCGCGCGTCATGGGTCGACCACCCGGTTTCTTGAAAAAGGGCGCTTGCTGTCGCTCAGCCAGTAAACCTTTCTCGTTTTTGCCGGTGCCTTCTCGACACGCCCGGCCCAGTCCACGTCTTCACCGGTCCTGCGGGTAAGTCTCCAAGAGTTAATACGTTCTGACTATGGTCGGATCTATTTGACTCAGCACATAACTGGACGGTGTTACAAGGCCCCTCCAAGCCCGCTCGGATCCCCCTCATAAGTTGAGTTAGGTAAAACTATCAACTATAATCCGACCAAGATGGCGGTTCCCACCAAAGGGGAAAAAGTCGAAACCCAAGGTGCGGCTGGGCGCCGGAGCACCAGGCTCTCCATCTCTATCCCTATTACAATCAGTGGGAAAGATGCTGCCGGCCACACGTTTAAAGAAAATACTCGAACTTTGATCATCAACAAACACGGCGCCAAAGTCGCCACGGCCCATCAGCTCTCATTGGGAGCAGAGATTACCGTTGAAAATCGCGCCCTCGGGCGCACGGCCAAAGGGAACGTGGTATGGCTCGGGGACAAATTTTCCGCCAAGGAACTCTACGAAATCGGAGTCCAGCTCAGCGAAGCCCAAAACGTCTGGGGCATCGAATTCCCTCCCGACGACTGGCAGGAAGGTCCGCCTATCGGCCGCCGTGGTGCCTCGGCCTCCCGCTCCTCCGGCACCAAAATCGAGCGCGCCGCCTGCGCCCAAACCGGCCCCCGCTTCGGACGCGTCGAAGACGCTCATCACCACGCGTCCTCCGATCGGCTCGATTTCATCTCAGTCCTCGAGTGCAGCGACGGAATCGGCGCTGGCCAATTTCTCCAAGCTGGCCGAGGAGGCCGCGGAAGCAGACTTGCGCTCTTTCACCGAAAAGCTGGCGAATCTCAGCAACGAATTTGGTCATCAGACCCAGGCCAACCTCCAGGAGGCGGCCAACGGCCTCGAGCAGAAAATGCTCGGATCGCTTGAAGAGCAGTTCGGCGCCTTCACGGAAAAGCTCCAGGCCTCGCGGAATGAAATCGAGTCGCTCCTCACCAAGTTCAGGGAACTTCAGGCCGGCGCAAAGTCAGAAGTCGAGAAGGCACAGGGCGAGATCCAGGGAGCCAGCAAGCAGGCGCTTCAGTCCGCTCTCGAAAAGATCGAAGAAAAAGCGCGCGCCGCGCTCGAAGGCACTTCCGCCGGCTTCGTCGAGCAGACCCGCAAGCGCGTCCAGGGCGAAGCCGCCGCGGCGATGGACGCCTTCAGCAAGAAGGCCTCAGAACGCGTCTCAACCCTCGCCGGCCAGTACCTCTCCAAGGTCGGGCCGGAGATCGAAGCACGCCAGAAACAATTGACCGAGCAGTCGAGGACTCAAATCGCGGGATTGCTCCAGGCGGCGACGAAGGAATTCCGAGAAAAAATCCAGAAGAGCGCCAGCGAGATGGTCCCGTCGGTCAAGGCCGAGATGGAGAAGTCGCTTAAAGCGTTCGCCTCCGGCGCCATCGACCGTTCCATTCGGCAGGCCCTTCAGAATTTGCAGGTCAGGATCCAGCAAGAGACCGTGAAGAGCATCGAGCAGAATTTCAGGGCGGAAGCCGAAGCGTACCGGAAAAAACTATCCGAATTTTCCGTCTCGATGCTCGAAGCGTTCAAGCAAAAAGTCGACGCCCTGCACGAAGACTTTGGCGCGCGCCTCCAGAAGACCCTGCTCAAGTCCCAGGACAAAGGCTCCAAGGACGTATCCGACAAGCTGCAAAAGACCGCGGAAGAACTGGTGGACTCTCTGGCGAAGCAACTCCAAAAGGTCGGCGAGGACAGCCTCGACCTGGTCAACGAAGAGCTCAAGACCACCGGGTCGAAACTTGTGGAAGACGCCCTGAAGCAGATCCGCGGCGCCACCCAGGCCAGCCTCGATTCGCTTGACCTCGAGGCCAAGTCGGCCTCCGAGGAATACCGCGGCACCCTGCACCGCGCCTTCCTCGAAACGCGCGAGCGCAGCGCCGAGGATCTCCAAGCCTATCTTCAGGAGTCGCTCGTCAAGCAGCGGGACAATATTTTGAAGCAGCTTGAGCGAGGGATTGGCGACTCCATCCAACAGGCCGTCGCCGAGGTCAAGGCGAAAGCCGATCAGGCGGCGAAGGAAGCTTCGGACACCGTCAACAAGCAGGTGGGTGCCGCGGCCGTCGTTCTGAAGGACTGGGAAGACCAAGCCCGGGAGCGCCTGCAAACGCAATCGCAGAAAATCCAGGGGAGCGCCCGCGCCTCCGCCGAGGCCCTGCAAAAGCAACTCGACGAGTTCGCGCCCGCGGTCCTGGGGAAACTCCGCAAAGAATCGGACCGCCTGCTCGAGGGCCTGCGCGAAGGGCTCGAGCAGGCTGCGCGCGAGTTTCAGGGGAAAAGCACCGAGGCCATCCGCGAAAAACTCCAGGCCCTCACGGAGGAAATCGTCGAGACCTCCGCCGCCCAGCTCCACAAGCACGCTGACCAGAACCTGGAACTCCTCACCGAGCAACTGAGGTCAAAACAGCAGCAGGTCGCGGCCGAGGCTGAAAACCTGTTCCGCAATACGATTGCGAACATGCTGAAGATGGTGATGCAGCCTGGCTTTCAGAAAATCGCCGAGCAGGAATTACCCGAGGGCGAAGAGACCAAGAAGCGCCGCTAGTACCGTTCCAACTATTTGGGGCTACTTCCGTGAGCAGCGCTTTCGAGCTTTCTCGAAAGGCCCCGGCTTAAGCAATTCGGC
>QHZM01000261.1 GCA_003224665.1 Acidobacteriota bacterium | reverse complement strand
AAATGGCAAATACCATCAACGCCAGAATGATTTTGATGGTCAATACCGTCCACGCTGACCCCCAGCGCAGGCCCCAGTAGAATTCCTTCATGTTGTAGAAACCTGAGGCCAGCAACAGGACGATTGCCCCCCAGCTTACCCAGCGAAATCGTCCCAGCACTTGCTTGAGCAGCAATTCGCGCTGGTCAGAGCTGAGGTGACGCGCGGAAGGCAGAAGGATAGCCAGGATAAAACCCATCCCCCCGACCACGATCACCGCCGCAGTAACGTGGACCCATTGGACGAGCGTGGACATGGGTCGCTCTCCATGAAACCTGGATTCTAATGATTTTGCGCGACGGAGTCCAAGGTTTCCTGACGGCGGAAGGAATGGCGCACACTCGAAAACCGAGCCCTCTTCGCGAGTCCCTCTGACCTCGCCGTGAAAGGCGCAGAGCCAGAACTAGGCGAGTTTTTCTAGGACGAACCGCGAGAGCTCCGGGCTCGAATAGCTCGGAGGGACAACAGGGAATGCCGGCTTGCTTTCAAGCCCGCTGAGCTGGAGGCCCGCCCACGACCGGGGAGGCTTCGCGGGGCCGATGGGCACCAGCGCGTCCGCGCGGGCCAGGTACTGGCGCGCGGAGGGCTTGAAGTCCACTCGGGAACCATCGAGCACGAATAGATAGAGGTCCGGCTCGATCAGACCAAGAATGCTGTTGCTCTCCATGATCACGTATTGGCTGCCCGCGAGTGCGTGTTCGAGCGAGGGGTAAGCCGATGTCAACTGGCCCTGACGGACGCGAAGCCACAAAGACAGCCGGGCGCCCGCGGCGAGGAACCGGCAAGTGTCGCTGCGACCCGCGGAGTTCTTTTCCTCGGTTATCTCGAACGGATGATGTCGTGGCGCGCACCCGCAAGGCTCTCCGTCGAGCGAGCAGATTCCGTGGCCGTATTGGGTAATTTTGACCGCCGTCCAATCAAGGGTTCTGGACGCCCCGATCAGCGCTGCCATAACGGAGGTCTTGCCGATGTTTCGGGAGTGCCCGCCGATGACGACGAATTTCATGGTGGCAACCGAACTCGTCTCCAGTCTAGAAGCGGCGCTGCGGGAAGTCAAAGCGCAGGCAGATGGAGCCGGGGCCATGTCAAGTCAAAGCATGTGGCTGAGTCGCCCGCGACGAGCGGCCGCGGTGGGGAGTTCTCCGTGAAAGTTTTCCGCCCTCTAATTTCGACTAAAACGGGCGGGAAGATTTTGATAATCTGTGCGCTCGATCGACCCGCGCGCTGGGGGAGAGACCGGTCAAAAAGGAGACCCGATGGCACTGGCCTTCGTCAAGGCCGCAGGTCTGGTGGTCCTGGGCATGTTGGCGGGAGGCGTGGGGGCGCTGACCGGCATCGGGGGCGGGATCATCATCACCCCGGCCTTAACCCTGCTCTATAACGTGCCGATCCACTACGCCATAGGGACAAGCCTGTGCTGTGTTATCGCGACTTCAAGCGGTGCGGCGGCTAATTACATCGAGCAAAAGCTCAGCGACATTCGCTTGGCCATGACGCTCGAGCTGACCACGACGGTGGGAGCGGTGGGCGGAGCGGTGGTGGCGGGAGTTCTAAGCCGGGAGACCCTGGCCGTCTTTTTTTCCGTTCTGCTCGCTTATGCGGGCGCCACGATGGTGCGCCGCAGCCTGAAGGCCGGACCCGTGGAAGACGACCGCGGCGGGTGTTATAAGGTCCGGCATCTCCCGTTAGGTCTCCTGGGTTCAGGCGTGGCGGGGACGATCTCCGGACTCCTCGGAGTCGGAGGTGGGCCGGTGAAAGTCCCGATCATGTACCTCGTAATGGGTGTGCCTTTCAAGGTGGCCAGCGCCACGTCGAATTTCATGATCGGGGTCACCGCGGCGGCGAGTGCCTTTATCTATTACTCTCGCGGCGAGGTCAGACCGTTCATCACCGCGCCCACGGCCATCGGCGTGGTGCTGGGAGCCGGCCTGGGTACGCGCCTGATGCGCCGGACGCCCAGTCGTTGGCTGGTTGCCTTGTTCTCTGGCATCATGTTTTACCTTGCCGTCGTGATGATCTGGAAATCCCTGCACGGCGGTTTTGCCCGCTGACGATGTTGGAAGGTCATCGCGCGCGGGGTATATATCGCGTAACGAGGGGGCAAGGGTGCTGAAGGTCTCAGAAGAGCAGGGCCAGCGAGCCATCGCGTTTATCCTGCGTTACGGCTCAAAGGTTTCGACCGTTCTCATGGGGGTGGGTGTGTGCCTGCTTGCGGTCAAGGGCTTGGAGCCGTCACTCACCGCCCAGCCGGGCGTGCGGCCCGGAAGGTTTCTTCCAGAGTTCCTGCGTTTCGATGCCGCAGCGCTCACTCAGGCCGGCATTTTTCTGCTCTTACTCACTCCGGTCTTTGCCGTTGTCGCCGCGGTCGTGAGTTTTGCTCTGGAGCGAGATTACAAGTATTTCTTGATTTCACTCGGCGTCCTCACCGTGGTGCTCCTGAGCATCGGCTTTGCGATTGGATGACCGGCGAGGAATTCCGGTCTGACGGATGGCACGACAGACTGGATCCGGGCAGTCTCTCGGGCGACGGCTCGGGAACCCGCCCACTATTAGCCGCGTTACGGCACTTCTGAAATGCGGCGAATTCTGGCTCCTACCTTATTGAGTTTTACCTCGATGCGTTCGTACCCGCGATCGATGTGGTAAACACGGTCGATCATTGTTTCACCCTCCGCTGCCATTCCCGCGAGGACGAGCGAGGCGCTGGCCCGCAGGTCGGAGGCCAGCACCTTGGCGCCCGTCAAGGCGGTCTTCCCCCGCACGATGGCCCGCCGGCCGTCGATTGAGATGTCGGCGCCCAGACGCGCAAGCTCCGGGGCGTGGACGAACCGGTTTTCAAAGATCGTCTCTTTGATCACTGATTCGCCGTCGGCCTGCGTCATCAGGGCCATGTACTGGGCCTGCATGTCCGTTGGGAAGCCGGGGTATTCCTGCGTGGTGACGTCCAGCGCGCGCATCGGTCCTCCCGCGCGGACTTCCAGCACCGGGCAATCGAATGTGCCGGGCCGAGGCGGAGTTGTGTGGATGGGGACGCCGACTTCTTCCAGCTTTGCAATCAGCGCCGTGAGGTGGCTCGGCTCGCTGCGCTCGAGGACCAGTTGCCCGCCCGTAATGGCGGCAGCCACCAGAAACGTCCCCGCTTCGATGCGGTCCGGAATGATCGTATGCTCGGCGCCGTGGAGGCGAGTGACGCCGCGAATCGAAATCCGGCCGGTGCCGGCCCCTTCGATACAGGCACCCATTTTATTGAGCAGGTTGGCCAGGTCCTCGACTTCGGGTTCAGACGCCGCGTTTTCAAGGACCGTGACGCCGTCGGCCAGGGCGGCCGCCATCATCAAGTTTTCGGTGCCGGTCACGGAAATCGTATCGAATTTGAAGTTTGCGCCTCGGAGCCCGTTGGCTTTGGCGTCGAGATAACCGTGGGCCACTTTGATGAGGGCGCCGAGCATCTCCAAGCCCTTGACGTGAAGATTGATGGGGCGCGTCCCGATCGCGCATCCTCCGGGCAGCGAAACTCGCGCCTGGCCGAACCTCGCGAGCAGCGGGCCCAGCACGAGCACGGACGCCCGCATCTGCTTCACGAGTTCGTATGGGGCGACGGGGCTGAGCAGCCGCCGCGCCTGGATTTCCATGCGATTCCCGTGTTCCTCGTGCTCGACGGCAGAGTCAACGCCCAGCTCGTCGAGCAGGCTGCGGAGCGTGCCAATGTCCCGGACACGCGGCACATTGTGGAGGATGACTGGCTGGTCGGTGAGGAGCGTCGCGGCCATCGCCGGCAGCGCCGCGTTTTTTGCGCCGCTGACCGCCACGCGGCCTTCCAGGGGCCGCCCGCCTTGGATTAAGAATTTGTCCATCGCTTTCTCGACTTGTCAGCTTGATGCGCTGTGAAGGTCCCAGGCCGCCCTCACTAAGATTCTATCTCCCAATGGCCGGTTGGCCACCGACGAAGGTCTCGACCACGCTGTGGCTGGCGTCGAGGACAACCAGGTCGGCGTCAGCACCCGGCGCGATTTTCCCCTTCTTCTTCTCAAGGCCGAGTAATTTGGCTGGATTGAGCGTGGCGCAGGGAAGGCACTCGGAGTATGCGAGGCCGGTAAAGCGAGAGAAGTTCCGCAGCGCGGCGTCCAGGGTCATCGTGCTGCCGGCCAGGACTCCTCCCGAAGCGCGGCAGATCCCGCCGGTGACTTCCACCGTGAACTCCCCCAGAGGATAGGAGCCATCCGGCATCCCCGTGCAACTCAGGCCGTCGGTGACGAGAATGATACGCCCTGCGCCTTTCGACTTCGCGAGGAGGCGGACGGCTGTGGGGTCCACGTGGACGCCGTCGCAAATCAGTTCCGCGCTGATGCGGTCGTCCGTCAAGACGGTGCCAATAATTCCGGGGTCGCGGTGCAGGAACGGGCGCATGGCGTTGTAAGTGTGAATGGCGTGGGTCGCCCCGGCGAGGATGGCGCGTTCGGCTTCTTCGCACGTTGCGTTCGAGTGACCCATGCCGACGCAAATCCCCCGGCTTCGCGCGGCTTCGAGCACTTCCAGAGCGCCTTCGAGTTCCGGCGCCAGCGTCAATACGCGCGCCGTGCCGTCCGCCGCCTCGACCAGGCGCTCGAGGACCTCCGTCGAAGGCCTTTGGATGTGCGCCGCCGGGTGTACGCCGCGTTTCTCGGGGTTCAGGAATGGGCCTTCGAAATGAATGCCGAGCGGTTCCGCCCCCCTGATCTTCACCGAAGACCCCCAGGAGCGGATGATCTGGCTGAGTCGCCGCACCGCCTCCACGGTGCGCTCAAGGCTCGCGGTCACCGTCGTGGGCAGGAATGACGTTGTGCCATGGCGAGCGAGGTGTGTCGCCACGGCGGCAACGGCATCCTCAGTGCCCTCCATCAGGTCGCGGCCGAAGGCGCCGTGGATGTGCAGGTCAATGAAGCCCGGCGCGGCAATCCGCTCCCGGTAATCCATGTAAATCGTCCCGGACAGGATGGCCACGGTGGAGCTCACAAAGGGCTCCTCTCAGTCGGAATAGAGCGGGTCGGAATCAGTGAGCACCCGTCAAGACGACCAATGTTGCCGGCGGGAAAGCCGCGCGCCGCCATCAGGCTCGCGCCACGTGCCGGCCTCGCCGGCCGGCGAGCGTTCGCCCGGCCGAAGCGGCTCGCAGCACACTTGAGACGTCGCGGCCATCGCGCAGAATGCGCTCCGCCTCTTCCTTCGAAATATTTTTCCATAAAATGAGGAGAGCCAGGGGCAAGTTTCTCCCCGAATTCTCGAGTGTGCGCCTCGCCACGGCCGCGCTGACGTCGGCGGCCTGCACCAGAATGGCTTCGGCGCGCTTCCTCAACTTCTGGTTTTTCACCTGGAGATTGACCATCCAGTGCGAGAAGACGCGCCCCAGACGGACCATGACGGCGGTCGAGAGCATGTTCAGCACCAGCTTTTGCGCCGTCCCGGCCTTCATGCGCGTCGAGCCGGCGATTACTTCCGGGCCTACGACCGGGACGATGGCGACGTCCGCAAGCCGGGCGAGCGGCGCCCCCGGATTTGAGGTGACGGCCACGGTCTTTGCTCCAAGCCGCCCCGCGTAACGGATTCCCCCGAGTGTGTAGGCAGTGCGCCCGCTGGCGGAAATGGCCACAAGCACGTCCTTGCGGCTGAATTTGATCCGGCGCAGGTCCCGGACTGCTTCCTGAGGGTCGTCTTCCCTCGCCTCGGTAGGCTTGAACACGGCATCGGGCGCTCCGGCCATCACGCCTACCACGCGGTCAGTCCCGAAAGTGGGAATGCATTCTGCGGCGTCGAGAATGCCCAATCGGCCGCTCGTCCCGGCGCC
>QHZM01000260.1 GCA_003224665.1 Acidobacteriota bacterium | reverse complement strand
CCACCCGCCGCGACTCCCGCCGCCCCTTCGCCGCCTGCCGCCGGCTGGCCGGCGTCATTAAACCTCAAGGCGTTCGTGGACGGCTATTACAACTACAACTTTAACCAGCCCCGCCCGCGCGTCTCGAGCCTGCGTGCCTTTGACGGGCCTTCCAATCAGTTCGCATTGAATCTCATCGAACTGACTCTTGCCAAGTCGCCGGACGCAACCAACAGCCGGCTGGGTTTCAACCTCACGTTGGGTTACGGGAACGCCATGAATGTGGTGAATTCGACCGACCCGGGCGGTCTGGGATTTGCCCAATACCTGAAGGAAGCCTATTTCTCGTATCTTGCTCCGGTCGGCAAGGGCTTGCTCTTCGACTTCGGGAAGTTTGTCACGCAGCACGGCGCGGAAGTGATCGAGAGTAAGGATAACTGGAACTATTCGCGCGGTCTCCTTTTCACTTACGCGATCCCCTTTTACCACTTCGGCCTGCGCGCCAAGTACGCGTTCAGCGACAAGTACCAGGTCACGGGCTACCTCGTGAACGGCTGGAACGACATTGTGGACAACAACACCGGGAAAACATTTGGCGTTCAGGTGGGATGGAATCCCACGAAGAAGTTGGCGGTTGTGCAGAACTACATGTTAGGTCCGGAGCAGCCGGCCAACAACCAGAACCTGCGCCAACTCACGGACACGGTGGTTACATACTCGCCCACCACCCGGCTCTCTCTGATGCTGAACTACGACTACGGCCGAGGCGACCGCATCGCCGGTTTGCCCAGGCCGGTTTGGTGGTCGGGCGTGGCAGGCTATGCCCGCTACGCCTTCAGCAGCCGTTACGCCGTTGCGACGCGCTATGAGTATTACGATGACCACGACGGCTTCACAACCGGAGCGGTGCAGCACCTCAATGAATTTACCGGCACTTTCGAGCGCCTCATCGCCGGGCATTTGATCACCCGGCTGGAGTTCCGGCGGGATATCTCGGACCAACCCAGTTTCCTGAAAGGTAATCTGCCCGTCAGCGGCCAGAACACGATGGCCGGCGGCCTGATCTTCGTCTTCGATTCGCAGGAGACGAAATAATTGCCGCACTCAATTTTAAATTCACGTGGGGGGAGAATATAGAAAATGACGCCAAAAGAAGTCCTTCAATTCATCAAGGATGAGGGGATCCAGGTCGTGGACCTGAAGTTCGTGGACCTGCCCGGCCTCTGGCAGCACTTCTCGGTGTCCGCGCGCGAGTTCGGCGAGGACGCGTTCACCGAAGGGGTGGGCTTTGACGGCTCGAGCATCCGCGGCTTTCAGATGATCCACGAGAGCGACATGATGCTCGCCCCGGATCCCAACGCCACTTTCGTGGACCCGTTCACCACCGTGCCGACGCTCAGCATCATTTGCGACGTCCGCGACCCGGTCAGCGGCCAGTTGTATTCGCGCGACCCGCGGCACATCGCGAAGAAAGCCGAGGCTTACCTGAAGTCCACCGGGGTCGCCGAACGCGCCTACTTCGGCCCGGAAGCTGAGTTCTACATCCTGGACAGCATCCGGTTCGACCAGTCCTACAACTACGGTTACTACTACCTGGACTCCGAGGAAGGTTTCTGGAACAGCGGCAAGGAAGGGCAGAACGGAGAGAAGAACCTGGGCTACAAGCCGCGCTACAAGGAAGGCTACTTCCCCGTGCCGCCATGGACAGCCTCCAGGACATTCGCTCCGACATGTTGCTGACGCTCGAGCGCGTGGGCGTGCCCGTGGAAGTCCATCACCACGAAGTGGGGACGGCGGGGCAATCGGAAATCGACATGCGGTTTGACACCTTGACGAAGATGGCCGACAACATGATGAAGTACAAATACGTCACCAAGAACGTCGCCCGCCGTCACGGCAAGACGGTGACGTTCATGCCCAAGCCGATCTTCCAGGACAACGGCTCCGGCATGCACGTCCACCAGAGCTTGTGGAGGGACAGCAAGAACCTCTTCTACAACAAGGGCGGCTATGCGGACCTGAGCGACTCCGCCATCCACTACATCGGCGGGATCCTGGCGCACACGCCTGCGCTGCTCGGGTTCTGCGCGCCGACCACCAATTCTTATCGTCGCCTGGTGCCGGGCTACGAAGCGCCCATCAACCTGATCTACTCGCAGCGGAACCGCAGCGCGTGCGTCCGCATCCCTGTCTATTCGCGCAGCGAGAAGTCGAAACGCGCGGAGTTCCGCTGTCCCGACCCTTCGGCGAACCCCTACCTGGCGATGAGTGCCATGCTCATGGCGGGCCTGGACGGCATCCAGAGGAAACTCACGCCGCCTGCGCCGATCGACAAGGACCTCTACGAGCTCGAGGCCGAGGAGAAGGCGAAGGTGAAGTCCACGCCCGGAAGCCTGGAGGAAGTCCTCAGCGCGCTCGAAGGAGACCACGAGTTCCTTCTGAAGGGCGGGGTCTTCACGCAAGACCTGATTGACACCTGGCTCGAGTACAAACGCAAGAAAGAACTCGATGGGGTGCGGCTGCGTCCTCACCCTTACGAGTTCGCGCTGTACTTCGACATTTAGTCCGGCGTGCCAGGGGGTGGGGCTCGGAGGGAGGTTGACACTCCGGGCTCCGGTCTCAGCGCCGGGCCACAAAATATTCTCGGGCAACTGTCAATCGGCGGCAGGAGCTTTCGTAAAAGGCTATTCGGGGCAGCAATGAGTCGAATTTTCACGGCATGCGGGTGATGCGGGCTGAAGGTTTGGGCACTTGATCATTTAACCCCACGACCAGCACCCAAGCCCAGCCCGCACCCGCTTTAGATACACTCTTGACGGCACGACATGCAAGTTGGCCCTCGGCAAAGGGCCGGCCGAGACTAACCCACGGGGGGCAAGCTCACCGGCGTGATGAATAACGCGCTCGGAGCCAACCCTAAGGAGGATGTGAATGGCGGAGAACACCGCAGTTGAGATGAAAAAGACTTTGGGCCTGACCGGCCTGACGATGAACGCGATGGCGCTCATCGCACCCGGAGCTTTCCTCTGGCTCACCTTCTTTATCCAGGCGACCACGGGAGTGACCGCGCCGTCGATGTGGATCGGCATCTTTGTCGCGCTCTTGTTGTGCCTCGCCACGGCCGTTTGTTACTCGGAGATGGCGAAGTTGTATCCGGGGACGGGCAGTTCGTATTACTTCGCCGAACAAGCCTTCCTGAATCACGACAAAGCGTGGCGCTATGCCCGCCTTTCGAAGTTTATCGTCGGTTGGGCGTCGCACCTTTATTACTGGATTTATCCGGGAGTAATGGTCGGCGTTATGGGAATCCTCTGCGGCTACCTGGTCGGAACTCTTTGGCCGAATTTCATGAACGCCTCCAACCCCGGTCCGGCGTTCATGATGGCCTGTGCCATCGCGTTCTCCTTTGCGGTGGCCTATATCGCCTATCGAGGCGTGACCGGCTCGACGGCGGTCAACATTGCCATCAACGTCATTCAGATTTCTGCGCTGGTGGTCTTCTCCGTCATCGCCCTGGGCTACCGTCTGAACCATCCTCCGGGCAGCGTCGCCTGGCAGTTTGACCCGACTTCGGGCGAGGCTTACACCTACGCGTTTGCCGCACAAAAGACGGTCGCGAATGGGCAAGCGACCGAAACGATTGTGCGCGACTCGAACGGAATACCCCGGCCCAAACTCGACGCCGACGGAAAGCCGGTGCCCTATCGCGTGAGCTATCCCGAGCGGGACGCCAACGGCGCTTTTCAGACTCATCCGAGCGCGCTTTCAGTCATTAAAATTCACAACTGGGGCTGGGCGTTTATTCAGGCCACCGTTGCCATTCTGATCCTGGTGGGGTTTGAATCCGTCACGGCGATGGGCGGCGAGGCCAAGAACGCCAAACGCGACGTGCCGATCGCTGTTATCGTGTCGCTGCTGGTCCAGGGAGTGTTCT
This sequence comes from Acidobacteriota bacterium, assembly GCA_003224665.1. Lineage (GTDB taxonomy): Bacteria > Acidobacteriota > Terriglobia > UBA7540 > UBA7540 > QHZM01. The sequence continues at coordinate 12,147 of QHZM01000260.1, read as the reverse complement.
GCTATCTGCTCGAATATTTCGCCGCGAACTATTTCCTGAGCAGCGGGTACACCATGCAAAACGCGGCGACTTCGGCGGCGCCCATCGGCGACATGATGATCGTGGTGGGCAACGCCCTCTTCGGCCCCGGCCGAGGACGAATCTTTATGTTGTGCCAGGCGGTGACTGTCTTCCTGGCGCTGATCGGCACGGCGCTGTCGTGTATGAACACCGGGGCGCGTGTGACTTACGCCATGGGTAAAGACCGCGAGCTGTCGGGACATTTCGGCATGCTGCATGGAAAAAACCTCACCCCGCATCGCGCCATCTGGACGCTGGCATCGATTTCGGCGGTGATCGGTTGTGCCGCGGTGGTCATGGCGTTTGGCGACGCCGGCGCTCCCGCGGACTCCGCCATCCAGGCACTGCCGCAGGGCTTCTGGTCGAGCTTCGGCTATACGACGCATGACAAGATGGCGGCCTTGCCCAATTCTCTGCTCACCGTTACGCTGGCTTCGAATTTCGGCACGTTCCTGCTCTACGGGCTGAGCTGCGTGACGTGCGTGGTTGCCTACCATCGGCATCCGAAGTTCGGAGCAGTGCGCCACGTTGTTATCCCCATCTTCGGACTGGCTGCCAACCTGGCCTGCATGGGCTTTTATTTGGTCGGGCCGTTCATGGGTTACGGTACGAAGATGGAGCCCCTGCTGGCCCTGGGAATCGCACTCGTCTGGGCCATCTACGGCGGAATCTACTTTGTCCGAGCCAGCAAGAAATCGGGGCGGACAACATTGGTCGAAAGCCGCGCCCCAACGGCGTGATCAGTGACGCGCAATTGATCGTCGGATCCGGGCGGGCCGAGGCCCGCCCGTTTGTTTTGTGAGGTAAAAAGGGGAATGTTGGAAGTCGAGTTTGGCCAACTTTCCGACTGCGGGCGAACGCGCCAAACGAACGAGGACTATCTCGGTTGGGTGCTCGCGAGAACGCCCGCAGAGGCGCGCACCCGCGGCTGGCTTTTTGCTCTGGCCGATGGAGTAGGCGGGCAAAACGGAGGCGAAGTGGCCGCGCGCACGGCGGTGGAGAGTGTGCTGGCCGGCTTTCGCGAAGCCCCGGCGGGCGAACCGCACGCGCCGTTATTGGTGCGCCTGGTTCAGGAAGCCAATGCCAAAGTCTTTGAGGCCGGGCTGACCGCCGGCCCCGGCGGCGCGTCCATGGCCACTACTCTCGTCGCCTGCGCTCTGCGCTTCGACCGCGCGGCCGTCGCCCACGTGGGTGATTCGCGCTGCTACCTGGTCCGGCGCGGCCGGGCCCAACTCCTCACCCGCGACCATACCGTGGCGAGCGAGCAGGTGCGCTTGGGACTGCTGTCGGCGCGCGAAGCCGCCGAGGTGCCGACCCGTCACGTGCTATATCCCCGCCGATTGGGTCGGGGCTGAGCCAGCGGCCTTGGCCGCTCGAATACATCCGGAAGAGCGTCGGGTCAAGACCCGTCTCGGGGTCGCGCTCCTGCATCTTCGCAAACTGCTCGTTCCACATGCTCCCCTGAACCGTCCACCGCTGCCCCAGGAGATATTAATCCAAATCGCTCACGATTGCCCCCGCATCCGGCCCGTGGTGTCATCTCTGAAAGCGCGACTTGTCAACAAGTAAGTCCGGAGGTTCGACGGGGTCGTACCCAGTCATCTCTACGCCCTCTTGGGGGCATGAACATCTCCCGGAGGTGTGTCGCATTCATTCTGCGATCCCGGCTAGCGGGATCATGACAGTATCGCGCTTACACCTCCCTGGTCCGACCCGGTCTTACCGTCGGATCTTGATACGCCTCCTGCCGGCTGAGCACGTGAAAGGCGGCCTCAGCCAAATGCCGGGCCACGGCTCCGATCGCCTTCCCGTGTCCCTTGCGCAGGCGCAACCGGAGGTAGAGTTGGCTGACGTGTCTCGCCGGACACCGCGTGTGATTCACTGCCACCGAGTTGCCGGCTTCGGCAAACGCCCACTTCAGATAGCGGTTCACGTCGGGCCGCGTCCGTCCGTAGCGCACCCGATCCCCGCTCGAGTGCACCCGCGGCGTGGTGCCCGCGTAGGAGGCCAAATGCTCGGCGCTGGGAAAGCGCTCGATCTCGCCGATCTCCAGCGCGATCGTCGCCGCCAGAATCACGCCCACGCCCGGCAGGGTCATCAACCGCTGCATCTCCGGTGTGACCTCGACCAGTTCCTTCAGCCGCCCCTCGAACTGCAGGATCTGTTCGCTCAAGGTATCCAGTTGAGCCAACATCTGCCGCGCCGCCCATCGGGTCTGCTCGGGCAACCGCTCGATCCGCGAATCGAGTTCCTCCCGCGCGCCCTTCCCGTACGGATCGCTGTACTCACTGCTCGGCGCCCCGTACTTGGCCAGGGTTGCCGTCAGGCGGTTCTTCCAGCGCGTCCGCTGCGCCACCAACACCACCCGCGTGCGTGTCAGCTCGCGAAACTCGCGCAATCGCCCGGGCGGAATCCACACCGTCGGCAGCGTGCCGTTGCGCTGTAGCCGGTTCATCCCGTGCGCGTCGAGCTTGTCGGTCTTGTTGATCAGGCCCATCATCAACTTTGCTTTGCGCGGATGCACCAGCTGCGGCCGCAAACCGGCTTGCTCGATCTCCTCCACAATCCAGTACCAATTGGCCGTGGCCTCCAGCGCTACCGGGGTGCCGGGCTCGCAACCGGCCAGCACCCTCCGGATCGCCCCCGGCGCGTGCTGCAAACGATACTGCCGAACTCGACCCGTCGCCACCTGCTCGTGCTCGACCCAGGTGTAGTGCTTGTGACTGTCAAACGCGATATATTCTTCCATGCGCGGCTCCTTTCTTCTTCGAAGAATCCTTTCCACCGTCAGCCTACGCTGACGGCAGGAGTCGCGCTTTCATATTTTCATTCTGAGTTTGAGCGAAGCATCTCGTTGCTTTCACACACGTGAATGATTCCGGCGCGCAAGGAGGCTCAAACGATGGTAGGCGTGGTTCAGGAAATCTACATCGCCTCAGCAGGCGGGGTCGCGATGCAAAAAGCGGACCTGGTGGAAGCCGTCGCCGGCTGCGGCCTGCGGGGTGACCGCTACATGAGCCGCACCGGGTACTGGTCGGGGTCGGACGAGTGCCAGGTGACGCTGATCGAGGGCGAGACGCTCGACAAAATCGCCGCGGAGACAAACCTGCGCGTCGGCAACGGCGAGCACCGGCGGAACATCATCACTCGCGGAGTGCGGCTGCACGAGCTGAGGGGCAAGCAGTTTGCCGTCGGCGAAGCGGTGCTCGAGTACGACCGTCCTCGCCCGCCCTGCGCCTACATCCAGTCGATTACGCAGCCCGGGATGACCCGCGCCCTGCTCGGCCCGAACGGAGGGATCTGCGTGCGCGTCGTCAAGTCCGGAGTGATCCGCCCCAGCGACAAGATTGAAGTGCTGTGACGGCCGGCGCGCCGTTCTCCAAGGCTCTCCGGGCGAGCAAGTTCCCGCCCGGTCGCGACCCGGATACCGCGCGAGCGCCGATGAACACTTGTTGCAGAAACCTTCAGACTCGCGGATATTGGGCCGAGCGATGGAGCTCGATTTGGCCAAAGCCGAGCAACCCACCTGGACCACTTGGCGCGAGGCCCTGCGAGTGGTCGCGCATCGTCCCTTCCTGAAAAAAACCGTCCGCGTCGCCTTGATCGTCGGGTGCGTGCTTTTCGTCATCAATCACCTCGACGACGTCCTCCGCGGGCGAGCCACGCCGGCGGTTTGGATCAAGGGCGCGCTCACCTTCCTGGTCCCGTTCTGCGTTTCAAACATCGGCGTCCTTGTCGCAACGCGGCGCGAGCCGTAGCGGGAATAAGCGCGGGCTGAGGCGCTCGCGGCGCGCCCGCTTCATCTTGTTTTTGAGGGAGTTTCCAGCGTAGGCCGCGGTCGTCGGGCCCGGGCGCCGTCACTCGGCGTCGCAGACGACTCGGGTCAACGTCTGAAAGTGGTAGCCCATGATGGCCAGGGTAATGGCAGTGTCGAAGGCGTGGCGATAGCGGGTGGCGGCTTGCAGGAAGAATTTCCAGTAGCTGGCTCGGGCCTCGCCGAGCACTCCCTGCTTCAGGATGGAGCGGCCCAGGGCGAGATAGTCGGAGAGCGAGCGAGGCCGGTGGTGCGTGGGGCGGTATTGGGCCAGGAATCGCCGGACGCGTTCATAGTAGGCGTCCGGGTGGTAGATGCGCCGGAGGATGGAGCGGTAGCCTTCCACCAGCCGCTCGGCATTCATCCTGGGGATAAAGTTGAGCCGGAGGTCCATGTTGTCCCCGCGGCCTTCGTCCACGATCCGGCCCTCCTTCATGAGCCGTCGGTAGAGCTGCGTGCCGGGCAGCGCCAGCAGCAGCCCCACCATCGCCAGCGGGATGGCGCTCTCCTGGATAAACTCGACCTGCTTGTCGAAGACGTCCTCGGGGTCGTTGTCAAAACCCACGATGAACCCTGCCATCACTTCCATCCCGTAGGTCTGGACGCGCCGCACGCTCTCCATCAGGCTTCGCCGGGTGTTCTGCAGTTTCTGGGCCTCCTTCAAGCTTGCCTCGACCGGAGTTTCGATGCCCAGGAAGACGCGCGTGAAGCCCGCGTCCTTCATCATCTGCAAGAGGTCCGCATCATCGGCCAGGTTCACCGAGGCTTCGGTGAAGAACGTGAACGGGCGCTGGTGCTGCACGTTCCAATCCCTCAAAACGGGGAGCAGCTCCTTCACCTTTTTCTTGTTGCCGATGAAGTTGTCATCCACGATGAACACCGACCCGCGCCACTTCGACTGGTAGAGCTGGTCGAGTTCGGTCACCACTTGAGCGGGTGACTTCGTTCGCGGCTTCCTGCCGTAAATCTCAATGATGTCGCAGAACTCGCAAGTGAACGGGCAGCCCCGCGAGTACTGGATAGCCATGGCGCTGTAGTATTTGGGGCTGATCAGGCTGAGGTCGGGCAGCGGAGTCGTATCCAGCCCCGGCAGTTCGCGCGCGCGGTAGACCGGTTTTGCCGTTCCCCGCTCGAGATCGGCCGCGAGGTCGGCGATCAGGTCTTCGGCTTCGCCGATGACCACGTGGTCGGCGTGGAGGGGGAGCTCTTCGACGCTGCTCGTCACCGGCCCGCCGATCACCGTCCGCAGTCCCCGGGCGCGGCAGCGCGCCAGGATCGCCAGAAGGTCCTGCTTGTGCACCAGCATCCCGCTCAGCAGAGCCACATCGGCCCACTCGAGGTCGGCGTCGGTCAGCGGGCGCACGTTCGTATCCACCAGCTTTTTCTGCCAATGCTTGGGCAGCATGGAGGCGACGGTGAGCAGGCCCAGCGGCGGATAGGCGGAGCGTTTGCCCTCAAACGGGAGCGCGTGCTTAAAACTCCAGTAAGTATCCGGCCACTCCGGATAGATCAGGAGAGAATTCATAATGTGGGTACGCTATCCGATTTGGCTTGAAAGTCAAGCCTATCTTGGAGCCGTGCCTGGCGGAATGGCCACGGCACATGCGCGAGCTGAAAAAGGCAAGCCGCGACCCCCTGCGATCGGATTTTGCCCTCCGCGTGCGCAGTCAGATGGCCGACACAAATTACGGTACGGAAAGAGGCTTGGATGGCTGCTACCAGTTGCGCTGGCGGCCTCCGCCGCGCCCACCACCTGCGCCCCTTCGACCTCCCCCACCGCCACCGCCACCGCCGCCACGGCCGCTTTCTCGGACAGGCCTTGCTTCGTTGACCACCAGCTTGCGCCCGAGAAATTCCTGGCCGTTCAGCGTTTGGATCGCGCGCTCAGCATCCTCGTCAGATCCGATCTCGACGAAGCCGAAGCCTCGCGGCTCGCCTGAGAAGCGGTCTCGGATGACGTTGACGGCGGTGACCTTGACCCCCGCGCCGGCAAAAAAGTCCTGCAACTCGTTTTCGTTCGCTTGAAAGGGCAGATTGCCCACGTAAAGTTTTTTCACCGATTCAGCTCCTTCGGCCCGTGTGCACTCCTTCTCACGGGCATTTCGGCTGAAGAGGCAGAATCAAAAACGAGACGGCGCGTAAGCGGTCGGTCTGACGCTTCAGCACAGCGGTCATTTTCCCACAACTCGAGCGGGGAATCAAAGGGCTTTCTTGGGTAGGCCTCCGGCCATTAAATGTGTGTGTGATAGCGGGTTTTCCTAGAGGCCGCCTTCAGGCGGGCGCTGCCTGGGCGCGCGGAAAGTCTGCCGGTCCGGCATAGCGGGACCGCCTCTACCAGTAGCAAAGCCGCCCGGTTGCGGGCTATCACACACACTCTTGAAATCTGGAGGAGAAGCTCGCGCCAACCTGCCTCAAAACTATTACGTTTCCCTGCCGGACCGTTTGAAGGCCGCGGCGGCCTCGCGCAGGAAGACGACGACTCGACGGGAGGGCTATGAAGGCCCTCCCCTACCAGCCATCGTTCGCACACATCGCAAACCGCGCGATGTACCTGTCTTGATGCGTCCGGGACCTGTCCCGATGTTTTCCATCGGGATGCGCCACCCGCTCGCCTTTTTGTCTTTACTTCATGCGGGTAACTTTATAGATCTTGCCCTTCTGATTGTACGTGGTCCACTCGCCGACCTGTTTCCCTTTATCAAAGTATCCGGAACGCATTCTTGTGCCGTCTTTTCTAAACCATTCCCAGTACCCGCACTGGGACCGGTTCGAAAGCTGGTAGCCACAGCATGTTCGTCATGCCGTGGGTTCGCAATGTGCGATCCCCGAAAAAGCCCACGGCACAAAACCCGTGCCGTGGCTACGCGCTCGTGGGCGGCGCAGACATCGTTTTCCGATGTCTGCGATTCGTAGGGGAAACCTGATGAGGTTAGGCCGCGGCCATCCGAGCGGTGCGCTCGACGCGCAGTCGGTGGCCACGGCTGATTCGACCTCGGATCAACCGTGGGTTTGTAAAACAGCAAAAGCCCACGGTTAGAAATGCGCTAACCGTGATGGCTACCCACTGGGAGCGTCCGCACTCGCCTGACTCATCGTCACAATCGCAGCACGATGCCGGCTGCCAAGCGCGCTTGGGTGTGGTGATCCGGGGCGAGGTTCGCGTGGAGATATTCCACCTGAAAGGCGCGGACCCAGACAGGTCCGGCCAGCTTAAAGTCCACGCCGCCGCCCACCGCCGTGGCGAACACCGTGCCGGCGTTGATCGCCGGCCCCGGGCAGTTGGTCGGGGTGCAGGGAACGAGTTGGGGAAGCACCTGATTTGTGCCGCGGACGACGCCCACGAGCGCGTGCGCAAAAAGAACCACTCGCGGTGTTCCCGGGACGGAAATCTGAGGTCCGAACAGGGCGGACGTTTGGTTCTCACGCACTCCAGACGGCGACCCGTACTGCTGACTCACGTCCCCCACGATTCCGAGCCAGGACGCGGGCTTCACCTCGACCGAAGCATCCCAGCCGTTGAGGGTGAAACCCGAGCCGCCATTCCGCTGGGCGCGCACAACGGTATAGCCCGCAAACGCCGCGACCTTCGGGATGATCTGCGCAGAGGCAGCCAGCGGCACGCTTGCGATTATGAGAAAAGGCCACAGCAACTTAGCCACGTCGCACCTCCGTTCGGGAATTGGATGCCCGGCCGGCAGAGTTGGTTCGATGTGCGCAATCGTTTCCGCACGACTAAAGTCGTGCCCCTTCACCATGAACGGGGGCTGAAGCCCCAAAAGCTTTTGGGCGTGGGGCCTTTTTCGGCACGACTCCCGACAAACAACATCGGGGCAGGTTCCGTCGTGCCTATTCACGACAAACAAGGACGATTCCCTTTCGCAAAACCAAAGACGCCGGGCGCGAGGCTGGAAGAAAGGCCGAAAAGATTTTGCTTTTAAACCCTTTGGACTGGGCTTCTGGGCTCGGCCGCAACGATCCCGCAAGGCGGGACTTCGGCCTCCCGAAAAGCCGGGACGCCTCAGCCTACCCGGCGAGTGTTCGTGCACGAGACCAAAAATGAAAAAGCCGGGCGCAAAGCCCGGCCTTTTTCATTTTTAATCCGGCGACGACCTACTCTCCCACACAGTCCCCCGTGCAGTACCATGGGCCCTGGAGGGGTTAACTTCCGTGTTCGGGATGGGAACGGGTTTTGACCCTCCGGTATGATCGCCGGAAACTTGTTTAGGACAGGTGACAGGGAAGAAGGGACAAGCCCCTCTCCAACCTAAAACCTGGAACCTTGTTTTAAGCTGAACAGTGCGGCGTCAATACGGCGGGGATCAGAATTCAGCAGTCAGGATTCAGAAGCAAGCTTCGGTCTACCGTGTGCTGTCTACGGTCTACCGTCTCCTGCCCTTGATGTGCTGAGCAGAATTTTATGGTCAAGCCGAACGGGCGATTAGGACCAGTAAGCTGAACAGGTTGCCCTGCTTACACCCCTGGCCTATATACGTCGTAGTCTTCGACGGCCCTTCAGAGGGTTCGTCCCCAGAGTCACTGGGGTCTCACCCTTGGGAGATCTGATCTTGGGGCGTGCTTCACGCTTAGATGCTTTCAGCATTTATCACTTCCAGACTTCGCTACCCAGCCGTGCCACGGGCGTGACAGCTGGGACACAAGAGGTCTGTTCATCCCGGTCCTCTCGTACTAGGGACAACTCCCCTCAAATCTCCTGCGCCCACACCAGATAGGGACCGAACTGTCTCGCGACGTTCTGAACCCAGCTCACGTACCGCTTTAATGGGCGAACAGCCCAACCCTTGGAAGCTTCTACACCTCCAGGATGCGATGAGCCGACATCGAGGTGCCAAACCGGGGCGTCGATGTGAACTCTTGGCCCCGATCAGCCTGTTATCCCCGGCGTACCTTTTATCCGTTGAGCGATGGCCCTTCCATGCGGAACCACCGGATCACTAGGTCCCACTTTCGTGTCTGCTTGACTAGTAGGTCTCGCAGTCAGCCTGGCTTATGCCCTTACACTCGACGGCTGATTTCCAAACAGCCTGAGCCAAGCTTCGAGCGCCTCCGTTACAATTTAGGAGGCGACCGCCCCAGTCAAACTACCCGCCTAGCCATGTTCCTGGCCCGGATTACGGGTCGAGGTTAGACCCACAGAATCATCAGGGTGGTATCTCACCGTTGGCTCCCCCCGATCCGAGAATCAGGGTTCGAAGCCTCCCACCTATCCTGCGCAGACAACCCCATAGGTCAAGGCTAAGGTGTAGTTAAGGTGCACGGGGTCTTTCCGTCTAGGTGCGGGAAACCGGCATCTTCACCGGTACTACAAGTTCGCTGAGTCACTCGCCACGACAGTCGCTCTATCGTTACGCCATTCGTGCAGGTCGGAACTTACCCGACAAGGAATTTCGCTACCTTAGGACCGTTATAGTTACGGCCGCCGTTCACCGGGGCTTCAGATCAGAGCTTCCCCCACCTTGCGGCGGGATGACCCCTCCCTTTAACCTTCCGGCACCGGGCAGGCGTCAGCCCCTATACGTCGTTTTCGACTTAGCAGAGACCTGTGTTTTTGTTAAACAGTCGCAGAGCGCGATTCGCTGCGGCCCCCTCGGGCTTTAAACCCTGGCGGGGCACACCTTCTTCCGAAGTTACGGTGCTAATTTGCCTAGTTCCTTAGCGAGTGTTCTCTCAAGCGCCTTTGGATATTCACCTCGTCTACCTGTGTCGGTTTGAGGTACGGTTGCGTCAGAGACTCCTAAGCGGATTTTCTTGGCAGCGTGAAATCACAGACTTTACAGGGTCCAAGACCCTTCGGCACACACCTCAGAGCTGGCTTTGAACCGACCCGGTGGATTTGCCGGCCGGGTCCCCCTCGATGCGCACATCCCGTAAGCCATCACGGGACTCCGTTATCCTCCTGCGTCCCCGCCTCGTGATAACGTCTCCGCCGCAGTGCCGGAATATTAACCGGCTGTCCATCAGCTACGCCTTTCGGCCTCGCCTTAGGGACCGACTAACCCTGAGCGGATTAACCTTTCTCAGGAAACCTTAGACTTTCGGCGCGGAGGGTTCTCACCTCCGTTATCGCTACTTATGCCGGCAGAGTCACTTGAGTACCGTCCACGAGCCCTCGCGGTCTCGCTTCAAACTGTACTCAACGCTCCTCTACCACTCCGTGGCGCATCGCTCGTCCCCTGTAGCGGCGGTGTCCTCACCGCCGTGATTCCTCACTCGGCGCTCAGAGAGCGCCGCTACAGATGACCAGTGACGCGCCACGAAATCCGCAGCTTCGGTAAGTGGCTTGAGCCCCGTTGAATTATTGGCGCAAAGTCGCTCGACCAGTGAGCTGTTACGCTTTCTTTAAAGGATGGCTGCTTCTAAGCCAACCTCCTGGCTGTTTAAGCGACTTCACTTCCTTCCCCACTTAGCCACCGCTTAGGGACCTTAGCTGGCGGTCTGGGCTGTTTCCCTCTCGACAATGAAGCTTAGCCCCCACTGTCTGACTCCCGGACTACGCTTCGCGGCATTCGGAGTTTAGTTGAATTCGGAATCCGTTATCGGACCCTAGTCCATCTAGTTCTCGTTCTGGCGACCGATAGTGAACCAGTACCGTGAGGGAAAGGTGAAAAGAACCCCTGCGAGGGGAGTTAAAAGTACCTGAAACCGTATGCCTACAAGCAGTCGGAGGGCTGCGCGCGCGGCCGCAAGGCTTCTCGCCGCCTGACGGCGTGCCTATTGCATAATGAGCCGGCTAGTTATTGTCCGTCGCTTGCGCTCCGGACGTAGCCCTCCGACTGCTTGTAGGCATACGGTTTCAGGTACTTTTAACTCCCCTCGCAGGGGTGCTTTTCACCTTTCCCTCACGGTACTAGTTCACTATCGGTCGCCAGCACGTATTTAGCCTTACGGGATGGTCCCCGTAGCTTCCCGCGGGGTTTCTCGTGCCCCGCGGTACTCAGGAACGCGCGTTAGAGTCCGGTCAGCTTTCACCTACATGGCTATCACATCCTGTGGCCGACTTTTCCAAGTCGTTCGGTTAGCCGCCGGATTGGTAACTCTATGGCTCTTCGCCGACGCGCGCCCTACAACCCCCAGCGCTCCTCATCGGGTCATTGGATCATCGGGTCATCGAGCCATTGAACGAAAGCGATCAGATTCGTCCTTCAATGACTCATTCACTCAATCACCCGATGGCCCAATGAGGAACGCTGGGTTTGGGCTGTTCCGCTTTCGCTCGCCGCTACTGACGGAATCGCGGTTGCTTTCTCTTCCTCCAGGTACTGAGATGGTTCACTTCCCTGGGTTTGCTCGAACCCGCCTATGGATTCAGCGGGCCGTTTCCGAGGTTTACTCGGAAGGGTTTCCCCATTCGGAAATCCCCGGGTCAAAGGGTGCTTCCCCCTCGCCGAGGCTTATCGCAGGTAGCCGCGTCCTTCATCGCCGTCTGGCGCCAAGGCATCCACCGTACGCCCTTAGTAGCTTGACCATAAAATCTGCTCAACACACAAACTGAGCAGACCCGCCTTTGCTTCTCTGCCCGGATTCGATCCGAACAGAGCAGCATTTGGTAGACGCCGCACTGTCAGTTGTCAAAGAACTCTGAGGTTCAAAGGCCGGCGTTACGCCGCCCTCGATCTCTTCCCAGCCGAAGTCATCCGCTCTCGCGGACTCCTCCCGAGATGCTGGGCTTCGCGCTCGCCTCAAATGCCAGCGCCGAACTCAACATCCCCGGTCATGCTGTCTAGCCAGGGACTCGCGGCTCCCGGCACACCCGCCGGGCGCCTTTTAGTGCTTTTGCGTTGCTTGGATTTTTTGGGGGTTGAAACAGGCGGGAACTTACTTACACGGAAGGCCCACTTGCTTCATTCCCCTATCCGAAAGCCCTACTCGTACTGCCCTCCTGTTTTTTACGCCGCTACGATGTGGGAGGAAGCCTTAGAGGCCCACCTTCGTGCTGGCAATTAGAAATACTACTCGCTTCCATCTCCAAATGCAAGAGGAATTTTTGTCCGTCCCGCCGCCCTGATCGCTTGCGTCACAAGTCGAGGTATTTGTCTACCGCGGGCGAGGCCACGACGGCCAGCAGGAGAACTGCACGCAGGCATCACAAGATGGTAGATCGTAGCCACGGCTGATTCGCGTCCCGCAGAGCGGGATCAACCGTGGGTTTCTAACCCAAATGAAAAGCCCACGGTTGTCAAAGACCCGCCTTGGTGGGGAAAAAGCACCAACCGTGATGGCTACCCGCCGGAGCGAGTGGGAGATGAAAGCGGTCA
>QHZM01000259.1 GCA_003224665.1 Acidobacteriota bacterium | reverse complement strand
TGACCCGACCAACCCGGCCCCTTACGATCGACGGCCGGAAAAACGTCGCCGGCCTGCTCGAAAAGATGCAGGGCATCTCGTTCCAGGGCAGGAACCTTGCCACGGCCTACCACGTTTGGAAGAAGATGCTCCAGGACCGCGTCATGATCATGATGGGCGTGGCGGGGGCCATGGTCCCGGCGGGGATGCGCCGCCTGATCGTTTACTTGATCAAGAACCGGCTCATCGATTGCCTGGTTTCGACCGGGGCCACCTTTTTCCACGATATCCACGAGACCCTTGGACGGCTTCACTACCAATGTTCTCCCCAGATCGATGACGTCGCCTTGCAGGAAAACCTGATCGACCGGATGTACGACACGTTAGTGGACGAAGAAGAGTTCCGCGAAGAGGACGCCTTCATCGGCCGTTTTGCCGCCAAGCTGGACCAGTCCCGCCCCTACACCACCCGGGAATTCCTCCATCTGCTCGGCAAGGAAATCCTGAAACGCTCCAAAGAGGACGGCATCGTCACCGCGGCTTACAACGCCCGCGTCCCCATCTACTGCCCCGCGATCGGCGACTCTTCCATCGGCATCGGCATCGCGGAAAACCGCCACTTGGGAAAAAACCGTTTGATGTTCGACGTGGTCGGAGACGTCCTCGAGACCGCCCGCCTGGCGGGCGAATCGCCCGCAAGCGGAGTGATCTATTTTGGCGGGGGGACGCCCAAGAATTTCATCCAGCAGAGCGAAGTGACGGCGACCTTCATGCGCAACGCGGCGAACGGGCACAAGTACGCCCTTCAGGTCGTCACGGACGCCCCGCACTGGGGCGGGCTTTCGGGTTGCACGTTTGAGGAAGCCCAAAGCTGGGGCAAGATCGCCCGGGATGCGAGCATGGTCACCGTCCACTGCGACTCGACCATCGCCATGCCCATCCTGGTCAGCGCGATGTCCGAGCACACTAACCTCATCCGCAAGCGTAAGCGGCCCACATTCGAGTTGGGTCGGGAGCTCCAATTCAAATTTCCCCGCTAACGGAAGCCGGGCGCGGCTTGAGGAGAAATTCGTCCCCGAAGGTCCCGCGCGGTCCCGATCATACGGGCGCCCCCGCCCCGTCCAGGGCATCAAAATGAAGAACAGCGACCGCGAAGAAACCGGTCAGGGGTCGGAGGCCGAGCAGGTCGTCACCGATTTCCAGAGCCGCACGCTGGCTCGTATGGAATGGCATTTCAGCCGGCTCATCTACCTCTCCTCTCTTCGCGATTACAATACGGGCCGCTATCACCACCATGGCCTCGAGAGCCGGTACACGAGCGAAGCCGTGGACGAGGGACTGCGCCGGTGCCACACGCAGGTCTTCGACGAGCTGGTCACGCTACCCTTAAAAAAACAGACCGACGACCTCGTCGGCTTCTTTACCTCCCTGAGGGAGGAAAGATCGCGTCTGGTTGACGCCTGGGAACGCCTGCGCTCCTACCAAATTCTCCCGCCGGAAAACTGCCACCCTCTGGCAAAGGAGCTTTTTGAAAAAAACATTGTGATCATCCTGAAGGTCCTGCGGGAGACCGAGCTGTGGGAGTTATTGCACGATCCGCATGGCCACGCCGACGACTTGACCTAGCACCTGGCCGTCATCCGGGACGCGGACCGTGCGCGGAGCGCAGGGCGAGAGCGAATACGGGACCAGCGTCAGCGCCCGGCCCCGTTGGTAGCACCAGCAGCATTCGTAGCTGTAACGCAGCTCGATGAAGTAAATGGGCCGGTCGGACTCCGTCGGCCATCCCTGGTTCACCACACGGCGGCGGGTGTCGTCGAATTGCACGATGGAGCCCGGCCTCAGCAAAGGCACCATCATCCGGTCTTCGAGGCCGATGTAACCGTACCGGTGCTTCTTGAGGTCGAGCGTGGAAAGCAGGCCCGCGGGGATTTCTCCTCAAAGCTCGACCATCCGTGAGAGAAATTCCGTCTTCTCGGGTCGGAAGCCCGGATCGAAACGGACAGGAAACCGGATGGGGCGGTTAGGGTCGCCGAGCTCGACTGAAAAAGGGTGCGTCCGGGCTTGGGGGAGTTTGAGTCGCTGCTCCTCCATCCTTCTCAGGCTGATCCCGTAAAAGCCCATCGTCTCTTCCAGACTCAATTTGTAAATGGCAGCCAGGGAGGATAGTTTGTAGATGCTGGGGAGCGAACCGTCGCTTTCAATTTGATTGAGCCGGGCCACCGATAATACATACTCAGGGTTGTGCTCGGCGCCCGCGATTTCCAAACTGGCTTCCTCGACTCGCCGCAGGGTCAGGTTGAGCCGCTCGCGCACCTGCCTCAACTTGAACCCGGCCTGAGCGGCCCAGCTTGGCCCTGCAATTTGCGGAATTGAGGCAGACGGAGTGCCCATCAAAGAGAGTTACCTCGAAACCCTGGTTTTCCTTGAAGCATTGCCCTTCGAGCATGCCCACCGGGTTTTGAGTATGGAGATGAGGTCGGGGAGTTCCCGGCGACCCAAAATATATAGCAGGAGTTTAGTATTTGGCTAGCGGTTCTTGGTCGGACCCCCCAAGCGGCCTGATTTTTGATATGGAACCCGGCACCCTCCAGCCCGCTATGGAACGCCACCCGTTGCGATCTCTCCGACCGAGTCTTGGCGTCGCCGGCATATTAACACTTGTAATAACGCTCGCGGCGGAATTATTCCTCTCTGTCAGGGCGCAATCCCAGACGTGGAACGAGGCCCTTCACCTCTTCGCCGGTTACCGGTATTGGCAGTGCCGCGACTTCGGGATCAATCCCGAGCACCCGCCGCTGATGAAGTGGCTCGCGAGCGCGCCGCTGCTTCCCCTGCGCCTGAGCGTCCCCCAATTGCCGCAGGGGACCTCAAAACAAGAGAGCAATGTGGCCGCCCGAAAATTCCTCTACGCCCATGACGCCGATGCCCTGCTCTTTCGCGCCCGCCTTGCGGCTGGAATTGTCACGGTTCTTTTCGCACTGCTCCTTTTTGAGGCCACTTGCTGCATATTGGGTCGCGGCCCGGCCTTCTTGGCGCTGGTCCTCTTCGTCTTCGAGCCGAACATCCTCGCGCACGGAGCACTGGTCACGACGGACGTTGGAATGTCCTGCTTCCTGTTTGCGGCCGTCTATTCCTATTACCGCTTCGCCAAGCAGCCCTCGACATTGACCCTGGTCGAATGCGGCTTAATGGCGGGGCTCGCATTGTCGGCCAAACATTCGGGGATTTTCATTTTCCCGATCCTCGGCTTGCTCGCGGGCTTTGAAATCCTGTCGGGACCGCGCTTCGATTCCGCCGAAGGGCCTCAGCCGGCGCGGAGACTTGATCCACTCAAGCGGCGGTTTCTGCGATTGGGGGCACAATACTTAATCATCGCGGCGATTGCTCTGGCTACGCTCTGGGCTTTCTATGCGTTCCGTTTCGAGGCGCGTCCCGACGGCGGGAAAATGACGCCGCCGCTCGCGGCCTATGTCCGAAGCGTGAAAAGTCCTGTTTATTCGCGCGCCATTCTGGCGCTTGAAAGCTGGCATGTGCTGCCGCAGTCTTACTTGTACGGCCTGGCGGATGTCTTGATCGTCTCTGCCGGGCCCCGCCCCGCCTTCCTCCTAGGAAAGCTCTATCCTCACGGCCGCTGGTTCTATTTCCCCGCGGCATTCGTCATCAAATCCACACTCGGATTCCTTGGACTGCTGCTTCTTGCTCCGGTTGCGAGGGGGTGGCTCGACCGCCACAGACGCCGCGAGGTCCTTTTTGTAGCGGTGCCGCCGGCGCTCTATTTCGCGGTCAGCCTGACCTCCGGCCTGGACATCGGGATCCGTCACATTCTGCCCGTATATCCTTTCTTGATCGTCATTGCGGCGGCGGCCGCGTGGGGCGTCATGGAACGCAGCCCTCGATTGAAGTACGTCGTCATCGTTCTCCTGGGATTTCACGTCGTGTCGTCGCTTCGTTCTTTCCCGGACTATCTGGCCTATTCGAATGAGGCGTGGGGCGGTCCGACAAAAACTTACCTTGTCCTTACGGACTCGAACGTGGACTGGGGGCAGGGACTGAAGAGCGCCAAGCTCTATCTCGACCGGCATCACATCAAGGATTGCTGGCTGGGATTCTTCGGGAGCGCTGACCCTGGCTACTACGAGATTCCTTGTAAGCATCTCCCCGATGCATTCGACACGTGGTGGGGAAGGCCGGTCGAAGTGGTCCCCGAAGACTATCAAGGCACTGTCCTCCTCAGCGCGACCCAGGCGGCAGGGGTTTACTGGGGTCCGGGCGAGCTGAACCCGTACGGAGAGTTCCTCAAAAGCTCTCCGGCAGAAGTTATCGGAGGTTCGATTCTGGTCTTCCGCGGGCGCATCAACTTGAAAGGCGCATCGCAGCGGAGCCGTTTGGATAGAGCCTGGCAGCTCCTCGCAGAGAGCAAGCTCGACCTGGCCCTTGGAGAGGCTCGCGGCGTTGCCTCCGCTGCGCCGCGCATGGTGTACGCGCACTACACCCTGGGCCACCTGCTCGCCCAGGCTAATCGTAAAGATGAGGCGCGCCGCGAATATGAAACCTGCTTAACGCTGGCCCAGACGGTGCACCCCGAGTTCCAATGGTTCTGGATCCCTTTCATCCAGTCGGAGCTCAAGCAGCTCTGAGGTCCAAACGGGCTCAGCCTCCCGGTCTGCGATGGGTGTGCTAGAATCCCGCCACCGCGCTTCTCACCCCATGGAGCAGAAAATGTCTAACCGACTCCCCCGTGCTGCACTTGTGCCTGCTGGGGTAATTTGTCTGATCGCCATCCTTGCGGCGGAACTCGCGTTCTCGGTACGGCGGCAGTCTCAGACCTTTGACGAGGGCTGCCACATATTCGCCGGTTACGAGTACTGGCGGTCCCGCGATTTTGGGGTCAACCCCGAACACCCGCCGCTTGTGAAACTGGCGGCGACCCTGCCCCTTCTTCACCTCCGACCGCTGCCACCGCCGATGCCGGAAGACTATTTCAAAGGATCGTGCTTCCGTGGTGCATTCAAATTCCTCTACTCGAACGATGCCGAAACCATGCTTTCCCTCTCTCGCATGGCGGCCTCCATCTTCACACTCATTCTAGCCCTCATGATTTTTGAGGTCGCTTATTCCATGTTCGGCGCTGGCCCGGCGTTTCTCGCGCTGGTTCTCTTCGTCTTCGAGCCGAACATTCTCGCCCATGGCGCCCTGGTGACCACCGACCTCGGTGTGGCCTGCTGTATGTTTGCCGCTGTTTACGCTTTTTACCGCTACGTCACCCGTCCCTCCGTTCTGCGGCTGGCGGGATGCGGCTTCCTCACGGGGCTCGCGTTGGCGGCCAAGCACTCGGGAGTCCTGGTGTTTCCCATCCTTTTCTTGCTGGCCGTCGCCGAAGTGGCGCTGGGGAGCCGCGCCGGAGTTGAGACCCCACACGGACCCCGAACTCGACGCCAGGAAGTCCTTCGGTTAGCGGGCGCCCTGCTCTTGATCGGATTAATTGCCTTGACGTTGCTCTGGAGTTTTTATGGCTTTCGCTTCCAGGCGCGGCCCGGCAATCT
>QHZM01000014.1 GCA_003224665.1 Acidobacteriota bacterium | reverse complement strand
GCGCAGTCGCTTGGCGGACTCGTAAGTGACCAGTCTCATCTCCCATAACTCCATTCGGCCGCGCCGAGCCGGGCCAGGATAACAGTCAGCGCCCCGTTCGCTCCGCCCGCCTGAAATGTTGCGCGACGCGATTCCCGACGGGTGCGGACGCTTGGGGGCGCTATTCTCCCGTCAGCTTGAAGCTGTAGTGGCCCGAGCCGACGTCAAAAGTAAATTCATCGCCGCGCGCCGTCGCGGCTGAAATCCCCGGTGTCCCGGGCACGAAGTGGCCTTTCTCCCAGACCAAGCGGTCGCCTTCGCGCACCGTAACGTCCGTCATGTAGATGTCTTTCGGCACGACCACCTTGGCGTCGCTGTTGACGGGAATGGTCACGTCAACGGTGATGGCTCCCGTGGAATGTGTCCACGAGCACGAGACGGTGCCGCGCACGGACTCCACGCTGGCGCTCACCCAGCGGAGGTCTTCGACAATCTGCGGGGCAATGCGGATGTGCCGGTAGCCGGCGCCGTCCTCGCCCAGATTGATGCCGCCGAGCGCCTGATAGAACCACGCGCCCACGCTGCCGAACATGGCGTGGTTGTGCGAATTCATCGCCGGCCCGGTCTTCTCCTGCCAGAGCTCCCAGAGCGTGGTGGCGCCGCGCCTGACCATATAGCCCCAACTGGGGTAGGTGTCCTGCACGGCGAGGTCGTAAGCCACGTCGGAGTGCCCGAACCTGGTCAGCACCGGCAGGAGGTACTTGACGCCAATGAAGCCCGTCGTCACGTGCGTGTCGTGCGTGTAAACGATGTCGTTGGTGAGCCGGGACACTACGTCGCGCCGATGCTTTTCCGGCACGAGGTCCAGAAAGAGCGGGAGCGCGTTTGCCGTCTGGGTGCCGTTCGAGTAAACGCCGCTGTTTGAATTGAAGAAGGTTTTGTTGAAAGCTTCTTTGATCTCCGTGGCGAGCTGCGAATAAGCCTGGGCGTCACTCGAGTTGCCGAGAATCGCCGCCATCTTCGAGAGCAGCAGGACGTCGTAATAGTAATACGACGCCGAGACGAGTTCCCCGGGCGTGGGCTCCACGAATACCCAGTCGCCGTAATAGCTGAAGCGAAGGATGTGGTCCGGGGCGCGGCTGCGCAGGAACTCGACGTACTTCTTCAGGCCGTCGTATTGCTCCTCCAGGATGCGGCGGTCGCCGTATTGCTCCCACATATACCAGCAGAGCAGAGGGTAGGCCGTGCCCCAGGCGGGGTCGGCGGGGCGGCTGCCGTAACGGTGCGGGACGGTGTCCGTCACGGTGCCGTCCGGGCCCTGGATGTCGCGGATGTCGCGGATGAAATTCGTGTAGAAGGCGGCCATGTCGAAGTTCATCATGGCCTCCTCCCCGGTCACCTGGGCGTCGCCCATCCAGCCCTGGCGCTCGTTGCGCTGGTCACAATCCGTGGGGATGCTGTGGAGGTTGGTGAGCTGGGACCAGCGAATGAGCTTCTGGACCTGGTTCAAAATCTGCTTGGAGGCGACGAAGCTGCCCGTAGTCTCGACCGCCGTGTGGACGACGCGCCCGCGCAGAGAATCGAGGCTGGGCGCGCCGGGATATCCCGTCACTTCGACGTAACGAAAGCCGTGGTAAGTGAAGCGCGGCTCGTAAACCTCGAGGCCGTCGCCCCGCAGGGTGTAAATGTCCCGCGATTTCGCCTCGCGAATATTTTCGCGGTTGATCATGCCGTTGTCGTACACGAGCTCGCTGAATCGCATCGTGACCGAGGAGCCGCGCGGCCCGCGCACGCGGAGCTGGGCCCAGCCGGAAAAGTTCTGCCCCATGTCGAAGACATAGACGCCCGGCTGAGGGTTCGTCATCCCGACAGGCACAATCGTATCCACCACCTGGATCGGCGGCATCATTTCCGCCGAGAGCACGCCTCCCGGGGACTTGACGACTTGCGCCGCGCTCCAGGCGGAATCGTCGAAGCCCGGCTGGTCCCAGCCCGGCATCTCGAGGCGCGCGTCATACACCTCGCCGTCCCAGACGCTCTCGTTCACAATCGGCCCGTTCTTCGCTTTCCACGCTGGGCTGCTCACGACGCTCAGGCGCCTGCCGCCCGCAAGCTCGATGTTGGTCTGGAGCAGCAGCGCGCGCGACTTGAACCAGGCCTCGCCGAGCATCACGCCCACGGCGTTCGAGCCGCGCTTGAGGTAAGAAGTGATGTCATACGTCGTATAGAGCGCCCTTTCGTCGAAGGTCGTCCAGCCCGGGTCGAGGACGCTCGATCCGACCTTGGCGCCGTTGACGTGCAACTCGGAGTAGCCGAGACCGCAGATGTAGGCGCGGGCGCGCACGACGGCGTCCGGCACCTGGAATTCTGTGCGGAGCTGACTCGCCCCGCCAATCCACTGGCCCTTCCAGTCGCCGGGCGTAAGCAGGCCCGTATCGAACTGCGCGGGCCGGCTGTACGGGCTGGCGTTGCCGTCCTTGTCCCAGTAGCGCACTTTCCAGTAATACGCGCGGCCGCTCTCGAGCGGCTTTCCGGCATAGGCCACCTGGGTCGAATCGTCGGACGCAGTCTTGCCGCTATCCCACTGGTCGCCTTTATCCTGGGCGAGCGCGTCGAGGCGCGTTGCGACCAGCACCTGGTAGGCCGACTGTTTCTGCCCGCGCTCGGCGTGCTCGAGCACCCACGAAAGCCGCGGCCGGGCGACGTCAACGCCGAGCGGGTCCGAAAGGTACTCGCACTTCAGCTTTCTCGGAGCGGCGGGCCCGCTCTGCCCCGAAGCGGGCACGAACGCCCATCCCATGAAAACCAGCGTGACGCTTGCTAGAAAAACGAGGCGGAGAGATTTGCTTGGTTGACGCATGGAGATTCCTCTCAGGGCGATCATGGCGATCGGCCCGCGAATCGAGGCGGACGAAAAGTCCGCCGCTACGAAGATAATTCCTTCCACCGGTCGCGGAAGGGTTTGGGCGCGAGGGCGGGAAAGTCGCGGCCCTCCGTCCAGCGCGAGAGCGGAAACTTCGAAAACCGCCGCACCCAGCCTTGCCGCGCGAAGACCTTCTGGCCAACGCGCGCGAGCCGCGCGGCCAGAGCGTACCGGCGAGGGCCCTTCATCAGCCAGGCCCAGAGCCGCATCGCCGTCCGCTCGCTGACGGGCGAGTCCTTGGGTTGCGGTGCCCGGGTCATCTCCTGCGCCTTGCTGCGCAGGTGGAGCAGCAGGTCCGGAATATTGATCTTCACGGGGCAGACCTCGCGACAGGCGCCGCAAAGCGTCGAGGCGAAGGGCAGCTCGCGCCCCTGCTCGATGCCGGTGAACTCGGGCGTCACCAGCGCGCCGATGGGCCCGCTGTAAACCCAGCCGTAGGCGTGCCCTCCGATCTTCCGGTAAACGGGGCAGGCGTTCAGGCAGGCGCCGCAGCGGATGCAGAAGAGCGCCTCGCGCATCTTGGGGTCGGCCAGGGTCGCGACGCGGCCGTTGTCCACGAGCACGACGTGCAGCTCCTCGGGGCCGTCCTCGCCCGGCCGCCGCGGGCCGGTGAGCAGGGAAGTGTAAACGGTCAGCTTCTGTCCCGTCGCCGAGCGCCCGAGCAGGCGCAGGAATATCCCGAGGTCCGCAAAGCGCGGGATAATTTTCTCGATGCCGACGAGCGCCACCTGGACGCGCGGGGCGGTGGTGCAGAAGCGGATATTGCCCTCGTTCTCGATGACGACGACGGTGCCGGTCTCGGCGACCGCGAAGTTGGCGCCGCTCAGCCCCATGCCCGCCTGGGCAAACATCTCGCGCAGGGCACGCCGCGCCACGGCCGTCAGGCGCTCGGGATCGTCGGTGCGCTCGGCGTGCAGGTGGGCGGTGAAAAGCTCTGAAACATCGTGCCGGGTCTTGTGGATGGCCGGAGCGACGATGTGGCCCGGGCGCTCCCCCGCGAGTTGCAGGATGAACTCGCCCATGTCCGTCTCGACGCTGCGAATCCCGCGCGCCGCAAGGGCGTGAGTGAGTTCGATCTCTTCGCTTACCATCGTCTTCGCTTTCACCACCTCGCGAGCTCCGGCGCGGCCGGCGATGTCGCACACAAGCCGGCACGCCTCTTCGCCGTTCGCCGCCCAGTGGACCTTTCCGCCGAGTCCTTCCACGTTGTCGGCGAACTGCGCGAGGTAATAATCGAGGTGCTCGATCACGTCGTGCTTGATGGCGCGGGCGCGGTCGCGCAGCAACTCCCAGCCCGGGACTTCGCTCGCGGCCTCAACCCGGCCGGTGAACAGACGGAGGGTCGAAGAGCGATAGGCCTCCTGGAGGTGCGCGTCCCCCAGCGCCGAAATGGCGCGAATGTGGATTTCACGGCTGTGGACTCCCGTCTCGCTCATTGTGATTTCGCCGCCCAGCCAATTCGCGTCGGCGACTTCGCCCAGCGCGCCTGCCGGCCTGCTACTCCCGCTTCGCCAGCAGTTCGGCCAAGTGCATTGTCCGCACGGGCAGGCCTTGCCGGTGGGCCAGCCCGGCAAGATGCATCAAGCACCCCGAATCGTTGGCCACCAGGACTTCGGCGCCGGCGCGCTTCGCGGCGTTCAATTTGTCCTCGCCCATGGCTACGGAGACTTCCGGGAACTTTACGGAAAACGTCCCACCGAACCCACAGCAGAGCCTGTAGTCGTCGAGCTCGACGAATTCGACGCCGCGCACGGCCCGGATCAGTTTTCGGGGCTCCTCGCCGACGCCCAGCTCGCGCAGCAGGTGGCAGGAATCGTGGTAGCTCACGCGCCCGCGGAAACTCGCGCCAACGTCTTCCACTTTCAAGACCTTGACCAGGAATTCGGAAAACTCGTAGAAACGCCGCGCCAGGCTTTCGGCCTTCTTCAGCCGCTCGGGGTCGTCCGCAAAAAGCTCGGGGTAGAAGACGCGCACCATGGTGGCGCAGGAGCCCGACGGGGCCACGATGAATTCGGCGTCGTCGAAGAGGTCGAGGACCCGTGCGGCGACCTCGCGCGTCTCCTGCCGGTAGCCCGTGTTGAAGGCGGGCTGGCCGCAGCAGGTCTGCGCCGGGTTGAAGGTGACCTCGACGCCCAGCCGCCGCAAGACTTCCACCGCGCATTCGCCGACCATCGGAAAAAACTGGTCGGCCAGGCAGGTGATGAAGAGCGCGACTCGTGGAGGTTTCGCTGCCATAACGTCGGAGGCTTGGATCTCGTTGGCTTCGGCGGCCGGCGCCTTCGAGCGCGGCCTACTGGGCCGTGTAACCGCCGTCCACCATCAGGGACGCGGCCGTGACGTAAGAAGCATCGTCCGACACCAGGAAAAGGATGACCGAAGCGACTTCGCGCGGCTGGCCCACTCGGTTGAGGAAAGCTTTGGCGCCCTCTTCCGCATTGAACTGCTCGAGACTCATCCCTACTTTTTCCATGTGCCGGAGGGAAGCGGGCGTGAGGATGGTACCGGGACAGACGCAGTTCACGCGGATCTTGTTCGGGCCGAGGTCCATTGCCATGTTACGGGTCATCTGGATGATGGCCGCTTTCGTCGAGCTGTAGGCGAAGAACGCAGTGCCCATCACGTTGGTGGCGAGCGACCGCTGCCATTCTTCGACCGCGGCCTCGAAGCCTTTGAGCACGAAGGTGGCGGCGTTGTTCACCAGGACGTCAATCCGGCCGAAAGTCTTGACGGCCTCGTCCGAAATCTTCTGCGCGTCTTTCTCTTTCGAGATATCCGCTTGAACGAAGTGGGCTGAGCCGCCCTTGTCGCGGATTTTGCGGACCGTCGCATCGCCTCCCTTCGGGTCAACGTCGGCGACGACGACTTTGGCGCCCTCTTCGCCGAAAAGCTCGGCCGTGGCCTGTCCGATCCCGGAAGCCGCCCCCGTCACGATGGCGACTTTGTTTTTAAGCCTCATGCGTCCACCTCCCAGTCCTTAAGCGACTTTGCCGCCCGGAAAACGCGCGAGCACCTCCGGGTCATAGAGCGGAACGATGACGTCGGCCTCCTGCCGGAGCCGCTTGTAAGCGTGCATGCACTCGGGGAGGCTCTCCATAACCCCCAGAGGATGGTTGCCCTCGATGTTTCCGTACTTGAAGCAGCAGTCGGTCACCGCCACGCGGCCCGCCTTAGCCGTCTCAATCACGTAGGCGATCGAGGAGCGGTGGTGAGTGCCCACCCAGACAGCCCTTAGGCCGGGGAAAATTTCATCTTCGTCCTCGAGCAGGCAGAGCTTCTCGGGGGCCTCGATGGTCAGGTAGGCCAGGACGTCGTCGGGGATGCGCAGCTTGCGCGGGACATGCATCTCATAAGGCGGCGCGTGGAAGTCCTCCACCCAGCCGCGGCGGGAGATGCAGACCTGGGCTTTCTTGAAGATCGGGATGCCGCCGACGGCGTACGCCTGAAGTGGCGTAATCAGGACGCGGTCAACGTCCGCAGGCGCGACGCCCACGCGGCCGAGCGCGGCTTCCGGCGCTTCTTCGGGGCGGCGGAGGAGCGCTCCACGCTCGCCAAACGCGGCCTTCCAGCGCGTGTTGAGGGCGCCGAGGTCGCGCGGGGGACCGGTGTTGATCACAGCGACTTTGCCTTCCCCGCGAATGAGCACCATATAGAAGAAAAGCTCTTCCCAGTCGTCCCAGTGCGCCATCCAATAGACTTCCGGACCGCGCACCTGGCACTGGCCCATTTTGAGGACGTCAACTTGATACGGCATGGGGCAACTCTTAAGGGGCCAACCCTACTGAAATCCGCGACAGAGGTCAAGAGCAGCGCACAAGCCGGGCACGAGGGCGCGGGACTGAGCGGCGGGGGCGGGCACCCGTCCCGTGATAAAATCCGAAAGAATCCTCCATGGCGATTCGCGAGCGCATTGCGACGGTCTTCCGGCTTTTTTTGCTTTTCACGGTCCTGGTGGCCATCGGACTGATCAGCACCATCACCACAATCCGGCTGGCCATCCATGGCCATCAGGAAATCATGCCGAACCTGGTGGGGATGCGCGTCGAGTTGGCCGACCGGGTTCTAAGCGCCCGGGGACTCGAACTGAAAGTTGAAGATAAGCTATTCAGCACGCAGTACGGAGCGAACCAGATCGTCTCGCAGATGCCGCCGCCGGGGACAAAACTCAAAATGGGCCAGCACGTCCACGTGCTCGTGAGCCTGGGGCCACCGCGGGTCGCCGTTCCGAACCTGATGGGCGGGAGCCTGCGCGCCGCGCGCATCAATGCCATCCAGCGGGGAATGACCCTGGGCGACGTCGCGGCCGTCCACTGGACGGGCATCGACCAGGACCAGGTGGTTCTCCAGGACCCTCCGCCCTCGACGACGGAAATGCACAGCCCGGCGGTGAATTTGCTCGTCTCGCTCGGCGACCCGCCCACGGCCTACATCTGCCCGAGCTTCGTCGGCAGGCCCCTGGCGGAAGTCCGCCGCACGCTCGAGAAGGCAGGGTTCAAAGTCAAATCCGTCAGGTCGATCCCCACCGACGTGACGCCCCGCGGCACCGTCCTGGCGCAGTCCCCGGCGGCAGGAAGCAAAATCACTCCAGACACCGAATTTAATTTTCAGGTGGCGCAGTAGGGCAGGCGTCTGTCTGAGCGCGCCGACTCGCCCCGAAGGCCGTCGAGCGGTCGTTTCCAGCAAACGGCCTCCTACTTCCGCCCCAGGAGCCGGATCCGCCCGGTCAGGGCGCGGTTCTCGACCGCGCCGAAGGTCAGAAAACGAGGCGAGTCCACATTGCTGTCAACGACGGAGGGATTATGCCGGTTGGTGATGTTGTTGAACCCGCCGCGAAACGCCCATTGGTAGCCCAGGAATCCAAACCTTCGCTCGAGGTGGAGGTTCAGCGAAAAGTAGTCGGGAAAACGGCGCGACCCGGGCGGGCCGACGAGCAATTGCTCCTGGTTGAACACACTGAAAGGGTAGCCGTCGCGCCAGTCGAGCGTGTAGGCGAGGTCGAATCGCTTCACGAACGGCAGCCAGCCCCAGGATTGGACGCGATTCGGAGAGTCCCAGGGAAGCGGGCCGCCCGCCTGCTGGCTGAAGAGCGGGCTATCGAGGTCGAAGTTCAGCACGGCGTTTGATCGCGCCGCCGAGCGCGTGTAGGCCGCAAAGAGGGTGTGGTCGCCTTTAAACGTGTGCCGCGCGGCGAGCGTCAACGCGTCGTAACGGTCGCGGCGCGCGTTCCGGAAGACGTAGAGCCCGCTCGGCTGGACGGGCGTCGTCGTGCCCTCGTTGAAGTAGGTCCAGCCATCGTGCCCGCGCTTCTGCAAATATTCGACACGGAGATAAATTGCTTTCGGCAACCTTCGCTCGATCCCGGCGCTCCAGTTGAGGAACCACGTCTCCTTGACGTTCCCTTCATCAACCTGAAATGACGTCTGGACAGGCGGAACGGCCAGGGTCTGGCCGGTGCTATCGTAGAAAGAGTCAATGCGCTGACCGGTCAAAGGCCGGCTGATGAACTCGAGCACCGATGCGTCGTAATATACGCCGACGCCTGAAACGAGCTTGGTGTCGCCACTTTGCGTGAGCAGGTAGCTGACCGCGATGCGGGGCGAGGGCAGAACGGAGCGGACGATTTCGTCCCAGTCGAGCCTGACGCCCGACTCGACGAGCAGGCGGTCGGAGAGCGACCAGCGGTCCTGCACGTAAGCGCCGGCCTCGAGATTGTTCCGATCGAACGCGGGAGTGCCGACAAAACTCACCATGCGAGCGCGAGTCCCGTCCTCGCGAAGGATTAAATACGGGTTCCGGCGGAAGAACTCGCGGGTCGTAATTCGGTCGAGGCCCGCCCCGAGTTTCAGTTCGTGCCGCCCGCGCCAGTGGCGCGACGGAAGCACGAGCCCGGCAACCCACTGGATACGGCCGGCGCGCCTTTCGCCCGTTTCGAAAAAATTTCCGCTGGTCCCATCGGGCGTGAGCACGTAGGTCTGGTCACCCCGAGGCCGCTCCTCCACCCGGAACTGGCTGGCCGCAAAGCCGAGTTCGAGGATTGCGCCGCTTGAAAGAAGCGATTGGTCTTTGACCGAAAAAAGGTAGGCGAAGTCGCGCAGGTTGACCGTCGTCTCAAGCGGCGAAAAGGGCGAGAGCCCGGCATTGGCGGAATTGAAGCGATTGACGAGAAAGCTCCCCGTCAGGATGTTCGATTGCTTCAGGTTGACCTGCGCCTTGGCCAGGTTGCTGACGCGCCAGACGGGGTTCTGGTCCTGGCCGCGCGGAAGTTCGTCAATGATATCCAGGTGGTATTCCCCGTCGGGCGCCAGCAGGAAGCAGGCGTTGCCTTTCCGCAAGGGCCCGGAAAAAGTCCCGCGAGGCGTCCAGGTATTGAGGTGGACGCCCTTCCGGCTCTGGAAGCCGGGGACCATGTCGGTGGCGGAATAGCGGAAGCGGTTGTCGCCCATGCCGGTCTTCAGGCTGATCACTCCGCCCGATCCTTTGCCGTACTCCACCGGATACCGGCTGGATGAGACGTCAACCGCGCGAATCGCGTCCACGT